>CAZBEI010000046.1:0-56004 GCA_964490895.1 uncultured Bdellovibrio sp.
GGGGTGGACGAAGCCAATATCAAATTAGGAAAAGTAGGAATCACCTCTCCGATCGCCCGAGCTCTCATTGGAAAAACAGAAGGTGACGAAGTAGTCGTCCATGCACCCAGAGGTCAGATCCATTATACCGTTTCAAAAATCAAGTATATTTAAATTCTGCTGAAAAAGCCATTTTTTGAAAAATTGAGTTTAATAATTTCAAACACTTACAACGACAAAATTACAAAAAAACAGGCTTTTTCAGCAGAATCTACACTAGCGGCTGACATCTACTGAAACTGACGGGCCTGACAATTCTAAACCCAATTTTATTTTTGTCGTGACAATTCTAAAATTGAGCTTATCCTTGTCGAGGTGGTTTCGACATCATTTAAACCTCAATGATTTTAGATGGTTGTTTGATCTTTTATAAAGTGTTCAGTATGGTAGACACTTTTTAAAAAACAGCCTATAGTGCTGTTATGGTTGACGAAACTGGCTTAAAAACTATTTTGCGCGAGTGGGCTTATACTGCCGACAAAGTCAAAAAACTGATTCCAAGAAATCTCGAATCCCTAAAACGAATCAAAACCCTCGAGCCCGATCTGGTATGGGTTATCCAGGGTGTCCGTCGGTGTGGCAAGTCCACTCTTTTGTATCAGTGGGTGGACCATTTTCGATTAGACCCACTGCAGTGTTGCTTTGTGAACTTCGAAGATCCAAGACTCATCCATGCTCTAGATTATACTCTCTTAGATCAAATTTCAGGGATGATGGGGACAGATCAACCTAAGTACTTTTTCTTGGACGAAATTCAAAATGTTTCTGGCTGGGAAAAATGGTTGCATTCCCAGATTGGAAAAAAATCAAACCATTATTTTATAATCACTGGATCAAATGCCACCTTGCTGAGCGGAACATTATCCTCAGCTCTTACGGGACGACACAGAAATGTTGAAGTTTATCCATTTAGTTTTTTGGAATTTAAACTGGCTTCCTCTGATCAGTCGTTCGAACGCTTTATCCAACATGGGGGGTTTCCAAAAACTTTTTTTACCCAGGATGCAGAGGGATTATTGAGAGAGTATTTTCAGGACATTGTTGAAAAAGACATCAGAAAAAACACAAAAGCCCGTTCGAATTTCACTTTACAACAACTCGGAAAATGTCTGTTTGATTCTATTGGATCTGAAACTAGCCTGAGAAAACTGTCAAATATTTTAGAAATTTCTGTCAATACATTAAAGCTTTATGTCGAAGCATTTTGTAATTCTTATTTGATTTTAGAATGTCCTTTTTTTGCTTATTCGGAACGAAAGCGATTAGTTCGGCCTAAAAAATACTACCCCATTGACCTGGGAATGGTCGATGCAGTGTTATTAAATAAAGGTTTAGACTTAGGAAAAAAACTTGAAACTACCGTTTTTCATGCACTCAAGAAGAAATACAAGTCTGTCTACTACTGGAGAGGAAAGGGGGAGGTGGATTTTGTTGTCCAAGATGGAACTGATCTCATCCCCATACAAGTGACCTGGGATGGCGCAAAAGGACGGCACCATAAAGCTTATGATGAATTTAAGTCTGAGTTTAAAAAAACAGGAGATCTGATTTTTATTACCCGGAAAAATGTTGAGGAGTTTTTAGCCACTACTTTGGGGTAAAGAGATTAGATTCATTCACACTTGGGCTAGCTCTATGGAGAACTTGTGAGGGATTGCGGGGAATGTACTTAAAATTTTGACTTAGGGAGAAATATCTCCTAAAATCACTTCTGAAATGTCTCTCTGCACCAAGATCACTCTTGTCTTTATAACAGTTGGAATAGGTGCAAACCATCTCGGTAATGGCACAGCCTTAGCTCAACCCCCGTATGCACACAAAACTTGAAACCCCAGTTCAGTATGTAAAGGGAGTCGGACCCAAACTCAGTGCTGTGTTTTCAGGTCGGAACATAAAAACAGTACGCGATTTGATGACTTTTTTTCCACGTACTTACGAAGACCGAAGTCAGATTCTCAAAGTTTCTGAACTTGGAGACGGAGAAAAGGGCACTCTAAAACTAAAAATTCTAAGCATCCGAAAAATCCCCATCCAAAGAGGGAAAAGAACTCTGCTCGAAGCACGTAGCACAGATGGAACGCGAGTGATTTCTCTAAAATGGTTTCATGCCCCTAGGGGTTTAGACACTCACTTAACTCCTGGTTCAGAATGGTTCGCAACAGGAGTCGTGAAACATTTTTTGAACCAAGCAGAAATGGTTCACCCCGAACTCAATCGCTTTGATCAAAAAAACAATGTGGGTAGGATCATCCCCATTTATGTAGAAATCGAGGGACTGCCTAACCGGCTTTTGAGAAATATCCTATGGAATGCAGTAGAAAAATTTTGCGATACCCTTACCGAAGATTTGCCTGAGGAGTATTTAAAAAAATACAACCTCCCCAAAATCTCTGACGCAATCCGCACGTTGCATTTTCCAAATCCCCCTATTGCAATCACTCATTTGACAGATTTCTCAACTCCAGCTCATGAACGTTTGATTTATGAGGAGTTTTTTAAATTCGAGTACCTGGTCTTAAAACAACGCCTCAATTTAAAAAAAGAACGGGCTCAGCCCCTTAAAAATGGGGGAACCATTGTAGAAAGCTTAGAAGCATGCCTCCCTTTTCAACTCACTTCGAACCAAAAAACATCAATTCAAGAAATTCTCTCTGATTTATCCCTCCCACATCCTATGAATCGCCTTATCCAAGGAGACGTGGGATCTGGAAAAACAGCGGTCGCTTTCCTCACAGCAGGTGCTGTGCTCGCAGATGGAGGCCAGGCCGCTCTCATGGCTCCCACAGAAATACTGGCAGAGCAGCACTTTCAAAACTCAGTCAAACTTTTTGGAGGAAAATTAAACACCGCACTGCTCACCGGGAAAACGCCCAACCCAGAACGAAAAATAATCCACGAACGCCTCAGTCGTGGTGAGCCACTACTCCTGATCGGAACCCATGCTCTCATCGAAGATCCTGTAAAATTTAAAAATCTTTCCTACGTTATGATCGACGAACAACACCGATTTGGAGTTGAGCAAAGACGAAAATTGAGACACAAAGGCGAAGACTTCAGCCCACACATCCTGATTTTAACCGCGACCCCCATTCCACGAACGCTTGCACTCACGGCTTATGGGGACCTCACGATTTCGACTCTCAAAGAAATGCCCCCAGGGCGCTCTCCAGTCATCACTCGATTGGTAACTACAAAAACAAAGCCGCAAGCCTATCAGAAAATCAGAGAAGAGCTTAAAAAAGGACACCAAGCTTATTTCATTTTCCCATTGGTCGAAGAAAGCGAAGCTGAGGGATTTACACATCTAAAAGCTGCTCAAACAGAGGCGGAATATCTTGCAAAAGATATTTTTCCTGAATTTAAAGTCGGGCTTTTGCATGGACAGATGCGGTCTGACGATAAAACTGAGATCATGGAAAAATTTAAAAAAAATGAGATCCATGTTTTAGCTTCTACCACTGTCGTAGAAGTAGGAGTAGATGTCCCCAATGCAACGGTCATGGTGGTCGAACATGCCGAGAGATTTGGATTTTCGCAACTCCACCAACTCCGTGGGAGGGTGGGACGTGGAAAAGTACAATCCTATTGTTTTTTGATGGCCCCTTCGGGCGGACCAGGAATAGAAAGGCTCCGAATTTTAGAAAAAACCAATGACGGGTTTAAAATTGCAGAGGCAGATCTAGAACTCCGGGGGCCAGGGGAGTTTTTAGGTACGAGGCAATCAGGAGATTTGCCCTTTAGAATGGCGAACCTCATCCGCGATCAAGACTGGTTGATCAAAGCCAGAGAGGATGTCATCAGCTTACTCAAGGTCGACCCCAGCCTAATGCTTCCAGAAAACCTGCCCTTGAGATGCTACTTTGAACGCGAAGGGCATTTGCAGTTTGAGCGGCTAAAAACGGGGTAATACGTTATTGGTACACCGAGTTATATTAAGGGCATCGCATTTCGTCAAGAAACTGCTTTAGATTGCCCCCAATGTTTGATACACAGTCAAGGCTATAAAGGGGGGACAAAAGATGAAAATAATCACTTTATTGGTAGCTTTTTGGATTGCCACACCGCACGTTTTTGCGCTGGAGCTTCAGCAAAAGAGAATTGGCTATACGACTCTTAAAATTGAAACTTCCGACATGAGCCTAAACGTAGGGGTCTGGGGCGTCATTACAAAAAAAGAGGGAACTAATAGGCCCTGGACTTGGGTTCAAATCATCCCAGCAAACGAGGGAATTGCGAACGTTTTGGATATCACTCTCGATAAAGCCAAAATTTATACCTGCGAACTCTCGGGCACCAGTGTGGGTTGGAACGGAGCACCCGTAAGAGCATTACACATGGTCTATAGAGTGGGGGATTGTACAGAAGAGTAATCCCATTATACAATTAAAGAGTGATGAGGCAAGTAAGTCTTTACGATGATTTGTCTTTAAAGTCTTTACTCCACCTTCAACTGGAAAAAGAATGGGATTTGGAACACTCCATCCCATGGGAAAAGGGGGTGGACTTGACTAAACCCTTTGTTCCACTGGATCAGGAGGCTCTCTTTTTCCCTGACTCAAGCAAAGAAGAACGCCTGGTCATTTCTCAGATGATGGGAGTGATCATTGCAACTTCTATTTGTGAGATGGAAGAGTGCTTGCTCCGACTTAAAAAAATAGCCTGGACTAACCCCATCAATAAACACCCTGTGAGTCCCGAGTTTTTAGCGTTTGGAGAACAGTTTTTTATAGAAGAACAAAAACACTCCACCGCTTTTAGGAGATACCTCTGCGAATTTGCACAAAAGGTAAACCTTGACCTCCATGAACTCCGTGGGATTTTGCCTCTGGTCGAAGGAACTATCACAGAAAGAATCCTTAGAAAAAATCTAGAGGGAGGAGGATGCGCTTTTTGGTGGGTTGTGGCCGAGGTCGAACAAGAGTTTTTGCATCTTTACCACACGCTGAATCCCTTCAAAGAAAAACTCGACCCGCTGTATTTTATCCTTCATAAAAAACACTTTGAGGAAGAAGCCCGACACGCCCCTTTTCCTTACTTAATGCTAGAACTCCTCATGACACGCGAAAAAAACATAAAGCACTCCCTGCACGCTAAAAGCGATCTTGTTATCTCTCAATTTTTGACTACCCTTTGGGCTGGGCATTCTTTATTAAAAATGAAATCGATTCGAAAATTTTCGAAAAACTCGGAGTTTTTTATGATCTTAAGCCATGCGCTTGAGTCATTAGATCATCAACCCCCTTGGCATTGGTTTTGGAAGTTTTTGACAAGCACTCCCTATGTCAGTTCGCTAGTGAATCCCAAGTTTCATCACCGTTTTATGCGTTTTACCGAAGAACATAAAATTATGAGTCTCCCTTTCCCAAATCCCAAACCTAATGTATTAGTATTAGAACCATGTTAGAAAAAAATAAAATCAGAGGGCTTGAGACAGCGTGGATCCAAGAAGGACTCAGCCACAATGCCCCCATCTTATTTTTAATCCATGGCTGCCCTGATGACCCCAATGTCTGGAAATATCAAATTGAAAAATTCAAAGGTCATTTTACTGTTGTAGCGCCTTATTTACGTGGGATCGGCCCAAGCGAAAAAGGAAAAGATAAAAAAAGATACCGACTTCTCTCGATGACCTTAGATTTTCTAGAAATTTTAAATAGGGTGGACCCGAGCCAAAAACAATCCATCTTTATACTGGCGCATGATCTAGGGGTTCCCTATGCTTTTAAGCTCGCTCACCATTTGGGAGATCGCCTCGCTGGGCTTATTATTATAAATGGCCCCGAACTTACACAAATTTTTAGAAAATTTCGATCCCCGCGGCAGTGCCTCAAAAGTTGGTATATTGGATTTTTTCAGATTCCACTCCTCTCTGATCTCGTTGTCAGGATATTAGAAGTCCGTTTTAAAAGAAAACTCTCTCCCTTTTTGCCCCACTACCGTAGTTTATTGAGAGAATTGCCCGCTGAATTAAAGTTGAAAACACCTCCCCTTAAAAAACCCACTTTATTTTTTTGGGGAAAAAATGACCCTTACTTAGAGGTGCCCACTCAAAATGAAATCCGGGCACTTTCTCAAAATGCAACCCTTCGCGTTTTAGATGGCTCCCATTGGGCGCTGCGGGAAAAACATGAACCCATCAACCGACATCTCGAAGATTTTTTTAGAGAAAACACCCATGCTCACTGAAGGCTTTTATAAAGCGAGCAAAAAAATCAGTAGAAAGATTTTTACTGGCACACACACTTACTCAAAAGGCGATCTAGAGGGGTTTAAAAAAAGCCAAAAACTAGCGTATACATGTGCCTTGACCATTGCCAAAGAGCTCAAAGAAGGCTGGAGCGAAAAACAAACAGCAAAACTCATGGATGTCTATTTGCAAGACTGTGGGGTGCGCACATTTTTTCATAAATCTTTTGCCTGGTTTGGAGATAGATCCCGCTTTCAGGGTTTCAAATCTTACTGGGATTTTCTACCTTCAAACCGAACTCTCGAGGCAACCGACGTTATTATTTTAGACACCGCTCCGATTTATGAATCCTATACCTCGGATATTGGTTATACTTATTCGCTCGAACCACACCCAGGCCTAAAGCGCGCACAAAAAAAACTGCTCGAATTCAGACAAAAAATCCCCACTTTATTTCAATCCGAGCTTTTGACAAAGAGAATTTGGGAAAAAGTGGACGCTGACTTAAAAGCAGCTGGGTATGATAATTGTCACTCTCAATACCCTTTTTCAGTTTTAGGACATCGAGTGCACAAGCTCCGCTTTGGCCACTTGCCTGGGGTCACCGCACCGTTTTCTTTGCACAGTTATTTTAGTTTTATAAAGCGGGGTATTTTTCCTGAACTTTTGGGGCCCGATCATGAGGGAAGCAAAAATGGCCTTTGGGCCATCGAACCGCACCTGGGCGGAGAGGGGTTTGGAGCTAAGTTCGAAGAAATTCTGGTGGTTCAGAGCGGGCAAGCTTACTGGCTAGATAACGAGGTTAATCCCTTTGTCTACAAAAAGTGTGGTCATTACAGGAGCAGCCTCTGGAATAGGCAGAGCTCTTTCTGATGTCTTTTGCAAAAAAGACTACACTGTCATTGGATTAGATGTCGATTTAATCGGTCTTAAAAACTTTCCTGGAATCTCCTTTTGTGTCGATGTCACTCAAGAAAAATCGGTTTTAGAGTGTGCTCAAAAAATCAAAAATGAAATAGGTGCCCCCTCCCTTTGGATCAACAATGCTGGAACTGTAGCACTAGGTGAGTTCGAAACGGTTACCTCAGAAGCATTCAAGAAAGTCATGTCCGTCAATTTTGATGGGGTTGTCCATGGCACAAGAGCTGCAATCCAAGTGATGACAGCAGGTGGCACCATCGTCAATATCTCCTCTGTGAGTGGGAGCGTTCCTGGGCCTTTTATGAGCTCTTATGTGGCCTCCAAACACGCGGTCACAGGATTTACGCGCGCCCTCCAGCTCGAGTACGCTGAAATGAAATCACCCCTTAAATTTATTTTAGTGGCTCCTGGATTTGTAAAAACAAAAATCATCGACACTCACCCCGTGCACAAATTTCCGAAGTGGCTCAAATTTACTTTGGCCACCCCAGAAAAAACGGCTCTAAAAATTTATGAGGGTCTTCTGTCTGGAAAACCTGAAATCTATCCCACTCTAAATGGAAGGGTTTTACAAGAAATCAATAAATGGAGCCCAAAAATCATGAGACACACCTCTCGGCTTTTTACCGCAAAAAGCTTGCGGGAATTTTTGGGGATCGATGAGATCCGTAAAAATTGACACATGCCCAAAATCATTTTTGATAGATTGTAAAAAACTTAGTCATACACTTCTCTCCGATGACGGACTCGAAGAATTCTTATCTCATTTTTTTTGTCCTCAATTTCATAAACAACACGATAATCACCTACACGAATACGCCAATCTGATTTTGATCCCCCTAGTTTTCGACAACCATCGGGTCCAATAAACATATTTTAGTAGACTTTATAACCATTAATATGCTATAATACATATTATAGCAGGTATTAAACATGTCCACACTTACAAATCAAGAGTTTATGAAAGAATTTGCCGCTAAAATTAAAAAAAAACGGATAATGCAGGGTCTTAATCAGCAGGAGGTGGCCCAGCGTGCAGGTATCCATATTAATACTCTGAGACAACTTGAGAGTGGAGATAATTCGTCCTTATTGACTCTTATTTCAGTTCTCCGAGTATTGAGATTAGAAAATGATCTACTGAACGCCATCCCACCAAGCCCCCTTAGCCCCATCGAAGCAATGAAACGCAAAAGCACTGAGCGACTGCGTGTTCGTAAAAGAGCCTTAGGATGATTACAACAAAAGTTGTTTTATGGAAAAAACCAGTGGGCGTTTTACTCGAAGATGATCAAGGCCAAATCAGTTTCGAATATACACCTGAATTTATCAAAAGTGGTTTAAATATTTCACCGCTACACCTTCCTCTTGCTAAAAACATTTACTCGTTTCATCCCTTGAGACGCAGCGAGGCTTTTATGGGGCTTCCTGGCGTATTTGCCGACAGCTTGCCAGATAAGTTTGGAAATAAAATCATCACTCAATATTTTGAGAACAAAGGAAAAAGCAAAAATGAGATTACTCCCTTGCAACGCCTACTTTATATTGGAGATAGAGCAATGGGTGCCCTTCAATATGAACCCCCCATGGATAAGACACGTCCCCTAAAAGTGATAGAAGCCCTAGAAATTGCCGACCTAGTAAAACAAGCACGCAAAGTAATTCGGGGTGATCTTCGAGTAAAAACCGCAGAAATAATGCAGCTTGGAGCAAGCGCGGGAGGTGCAAGGTCAAAAGCGATCATCGGATGGAACGATAAAACCAATACGGTGATTGCAGGAAGCGGACCCCTCCCCAGTGGATTTGAACACTGGCTCATTAAATTTGATAGAGCAGGAGACACCGAGGATAAACACACCTATAATCGTGCCGAATATGTCTATTCTTTGATTGCCCAAAGGGCCGGAATTTTCATGTCTAAAACCCGGTTACTAGAAGAAAATGGCCGATCTCATTTTATGGCCAAACGGTTTGACAGAAGAGCGAACCATAAAATTCACATGCATTCCTTGGCGGGAATAACCCATACTGACTACAACCTTCCACAAGCCTATAGCTATGAACAGTACTTTAGAGTGATTTTAGATATCATAAACGATTATATAGCCCTCGAGCAGGCCTATCGCCGAATGATCTTCAATTTTGTAGGCAGAAACCAAGATGATCATGTAAAAAATATTTCTTTTCTCATGGACGAAGAAGGGCAATGGGGTCTTGCCCCTGCTTTTGATTTAACCTATGCCAATGGTTCTGGGTGGACCAAGCAGCATCAAATGACCTTAAATTCTAAATCAGCTCATTTTACTCAGAAAGAAATTCTGGCTGTTGGAAACCAGTTTTCGATTAAGAGGCCTGAGAGGATTTTAGAAGAAGTGCAGGATACTTTTTTAGCATGGAAAAATCTAGCCAAAGATCATGGCATCAATAAAACTTTTCGGGATGAGGTCCAAAAAAATATACGAAAATTTTAGATGTGGTGCCTGTCAGACAGCTGGGCACTTAAATCATCTCTGATAACAACTCTGTTGCCGGACAGACCCTAATGCCCTGAGGAGTGGAATAATTTTTTTTGCCCTGAAAGTGCACCTGAAAGGTGGGCACCTCTGGAAATCTTTGCTTCAAGGTAAGGAGCCGGGGATTCACTTGGTCGTCCGAAAACTTGCACTCCACAAAGAAGATAGGATTCCCGTTTGTGAGCAACACAAAATCAACCTCCGTCCCATCTTTCATCCTAAAATAACGCAACTCGGTTCGGCGACCTTCTGTGTCTTGAAGCCAATGGGCGTATTTTAATAAATGCACTGCGATGAGATTTTCAAAACGTGCTGGGTCATTCTCGACAGCTGCCCAGTTGTAAAAATAAAGCTTCCGTTCCTTCTTAACGGCTTTAATAAAGGGTCCCCCAAAAGGGGGGATGGTAAAAACCAAGTAGAGCCTTTCGAGAATTTCAATCCAGCGCGCGACTGTGCGATGGGCAAGCTGGAGATCTTCGCGCAAAGCATTAATGGAGAGTGGGCCCCCCACAAGATCGGGCAGACGGTAGACCAAAAGTTCTAATGAACCGAGATCTTCGACAACTTCGAGAGAGCTAAGGTCTTCAGTAAAAAGTCGCTGTGCGTACTCCAGTGTCCAGCGCCGAACTTCTTTTTCGCTTTGTGAAAAAAAAGGTTCTGGAAACCCAGAATACTTCAATAAATTGGCGAGATCCGACTGAGATTGCCCACTGATTTCGGCAAAACTCAGGGGCATAAGACGCAAATAATGATACCGACCCTGGAGCGAATCCCCACCACGCCGGTACAAATCAAGTCTAGCGCTGCCAGTGACTAGAATTTTTCTGTGATCCACTTCATCCACTTTTATTGCATCAAAGATGCCCTTGAGGTAATTACGCCACTTCTTGTATTTGTGGATCTCATCTAATACGAGTAGCTCTGTCTTGGGCAATTCTTCTCGAAGAATTCGTGTTCGATGACTTCCAATGTCCCAGTTGAGATAACCTGTTTTTTCTTTAGGAAGGAGAGAATTGGCAAGGGTTGTTTTCCCCACTTGTCTTGGACCACCCAGAAAGACCATCTTTTTTTCAAGATCAGATAAAATTTGCTTCGAAAGGTATCTTTTGATTTTGGCGGTTTTGGTAGGACTACGCTGCATTTAAGTCTAATTTAACATATAAGCAAAATTAGTCCATACTTATTTTGCTTATATGTTAAATTAGTCCAGTTTGGTTATAATCAGATTTTGTAAAGTGACTCAGACCTAAATCACATCCTTCAAGAAGCACAGGGTTGTGCGGAGGGTTTTCACAAGGAGGATGACGCAGTCGCAGGCCAAAAGATACCGTTAAGAACGAGCATTTATTTATTGACGAGCCCTTAGTTTGGGGCGCCCCACCCAAGCGCTTTAGCGATGACTGGCAACTGCTCGCAAAATATTTTTTTGCAGGCATTGGCAATCTGCATGTGCTCCAATTGAGTCCCATGCCCCGTTCGAAGTTGTATATAATGAATCCAGCTTCTCACTGTGCCATTCATATAAAGTTTGGTCTGCGCATTGAGGGGGAGTAAAAAACGAGCGCTCTCTTTGGCGATCCCTTTCTCAAGAGCCTCATGATACCTTTTGTGGCAAAGTTCCCAAACTTCGTTTTGTGCGTTTTGAAACCATTCCTGTACTGTGGGATCTAGATCATCTGTTGAGTTTTGTCTGTTTTTTAGATCTTGTTTTCTTGCACTGCATAAGACAAACGAATTCGAAACTGCATAGCGCTGCGAGAACTCCTGAAACGAAAACGAACGATGCCTTAAAATCTGAGGAGCAATCCCTCTGGATGTCACAATCTCTAACACCATATTGGCTTGTTCAAAAATAGACCAATGTGCTTGTTTCACGCAGTAGCTCAAAAGCTTGCCGATCTCAGGATTGTCCTGATTTTCTGGATTGCTCACCCGAGCACAATAGGCAATGGTCTCTTCGGCCTGAGGGGTAATCGAAATCAGTTTGACGTTCTCGGTTTCCACTCTTTCTTATTACTCTTGAGCAAGCAATATTCCAAGAACATTTCGGAACTAAATGAGAAGCCATTTTTTAGATAAAATAACGGACTTGGGGTAATATCTCTCCAATAAGGCTGGTAAACCTATTGTCCAAGCAAGAAATAATAAAAAGATTGCTGACCTTTTTTAATCAAAAAGCTGAGTTTAGTCTGATTTTTGGATCCTTTATAACTCCAGCTTTTAATAAAGAAAGCGATATTGACCTGGCTGTTTACTTTAAAAAACCACCCGTAACTATAAAAAACCTAAGTGCACTCATGGATCCACTCACAGAGCTCATGCATAGAAAAGTAGACCTCATTGTACTCAATAGGTCTGATATCATCATCACGATGCAGGCTCTTGCTAATGGGAAACTGATCCTCAATAATAATCCCGGTAAATTTTTAGAGTATAAGGCACAAAAAATAAGCGAATATATTGACTTCAAAAGAACTAGAAAAATCATAGAAGATAATCTTGTCGGAAAGAGGAAACCTCATGCTTGAAAAAGATGCCATTCTTTCTAAGATTTCAATTATTAAAAACTGTTTAAAAACGGTAAAAAAAGCTGTCAAAAATGATCCTAAGCGACTCAAGGATTTTATGGTGCAAGATGTTTTTGTTTTAAATATTCAAAGAGCTGCGCAAGCTTGTATTGATATGGCAAATATCGTGATCACTCAAAAAAACCTTGAACTCCCGAGATCCTATAAAAATGCTTTTTTTATTCTTGAGAAAGAAAAAGTGATTTCAAGTGGCGTAGCCCTAAAAATGCAAAAAATGGCGGGGTTTAGAAATATTTCAATCCATGAGTATCAAGAGATTAACGTCGATATATTGAAATCCATTTTTAAGAACCACTTAAACGATTTTGAACTATTTTATTCCGAAATTTTTGTGGATCAGAAAAATGAAAAGAATTAATCGGTTTTCTGGATCTAAATTTCCGCTACTCTAAAATAATTCGATTCTCTATTTTATGTATCTTCTATTCCCATTTGACCTGGACAAATTGCTTTGGGGGCTCGAATTCAAAGACTTCCATGAGTGCATATAAAAATTGCGTGTCCAAAGAGCCAGAATAAAATAAGAGTAAATCAGAAAACGCCCGTTTAGGTGATATCCCAGAGCACTCTGGGCCCTTGACTACATATTCTGCAAATTTATCCGCAACCGAAATCAGCTTGGCCAAAGGATGAATTTCCCCCCTCTTCAATCCCTGAGGATAACCATGTCCCGTACAATCCTCATGGTGCTGTAAGATAATCTGCAGCACTTCTCTGGGCACAGCTTCGACTTTAGATAAAAGCTCCATCCCTTTGAGGGGATGAGTTTCGTAAACTTTAATCTCATGGGGAGTCATCGCAATCCTGGGCTTATTAATGATATCTTTGGGCAACTCTTTTTTCCCAATGTCATGGAGCAGGCCAGCGATCGAAATTTTTGTCAGCGTGACAGGAGCCGTCCACTGGAGTTGTCTTGCAATGAGGCACGAATAAAAACTGACTGCAACACTGTGCGCATAGAGATGATCCGCGTGTTCGTTCAAGGCCTCAATTAAATCAAATGCAGGCTTAGAGTCTGCCAAAATTTCAGTGGCTGTTTCGATCACTGTTTTTGCTGACTCGTATGCACTCGCATCAATGTCACTTGTATAAAGATGATTCAGCACAATCTCACCGGTATGCTTGAGGAGTTTCATTTTTTCCTGGGACGTCACTTTTTCGTGTTTATTTGCTTCCTGAATAAGATTGATGTTTACCCCTATATAGTTTTGAAAGTCCTCTTTCTTCATAAATATAAATCGGACGCCTTTTAAGCTGTAGGCTTTAAAATTTTGAATCGGTATTTCTTCGCCTTTGTGAACAACATGTACATATTTTTTTTCAGATAAACGGAGGTAGAGATCATAGGACACTTTTTTTTCTTTGTTTTTTGAGATTTGCATTTCGATCTCTTTGCTAGAAATAAAATCTAAAATGTTCAACTTACAGAAAGCTTCGTCTAATTCTTCGATTGTTTCACTTTGGATTGACATAAACTTCTGAGATCCTCTGGCGCATTGCACCCCAAAGCCCTGTGGGCTTTGAACTCTAAAGCCCCCCCTGGGCTTTGAACTCTAAAGCTCTCATCGACAAAAAGAGGAATCTCCTATAAATGTAATTGTATCTTATGCACTCCGTCAGCAATCCCATTATCGAAGTCAAAAAACTCTCCAGATCCTATCAATTCCCAACCAAGGAAGAAGGCTGGGGAGGCGTTTTCGAACTCCTCACAAAACCCAAATATAAAACAACTGAGGCCCTTAAAACCATTGATTTTCAAATCGAAGAAGGCAGTTTTATTGGACTCATTGGAGCCAATGGCGCAGGCAAGACGACTTTACTAAAAATCCTCTCTGGACTCATTCCGCCTTCCTTGGGCAGCGCACAAGTGATGGGCTTCGATCCATTTAAGAGAAGCTTAGAGTTTAGAAAAAATATCTCTTTAGTCATGGGTCAAAAAGCACAGCTTTGGTGGGATCTCTCTGCTCTTGATGCATTTGATCTTTTGCGAGCTATTTACGAAATACCAAGCCCTCTCTTTCGCGAGCGACTCAAAACTCTCACCGAGCTGTTGGATGTTCAAAAACATCTAAAAACCCAAATTCGAAAACTCTCCCTGGGAGAGCGAATGAAAATGGAAATTATGGGTTCTCTGTTGCACTGGCCCAAAGTGATTTTCCTAGACGAACCGACCATTGGCTTAGATGTATTGTCAGCCCATAAATTACGCGAATTTCTGAGAGTGTTCAATCAAAACGAAAAAGCGACAATTATTCTTACCAGTCACAATATGGATGACATTGAGCGGCTCTGTCCTAGAATTCTCATTCTCAGAACAGGGGAGCTCATTTATGATGGCCCTCCAGAAAAACTTATTCAGAGGGAAGAAATCCAACTTCGAATACGACTCATGCAAAACCCATCCCTTGACGATGTATCGCAAATCACCGAGGTCCCCTTAAAGCAAATCGCATCCGAAAAAACAGAAGAATTAACCTTGATCTTATTTTGTATTAAAAGAGATCAAATTATTCCTACCCTCCAAAGGCTGATTTCGAAATTCCAAATCATCGATATGGGAATCGAAGAACAGAGTCTAGAATCTGCCATTCAGCGAATATATGAAAAAACTACTTAAAACCCCCAAAGGCCTTCAGTGGAGAGTGGCTGCTTTAAAAAATGGCCTCTTGGACGCCACCGCCTATCGTGTCGAATTTTTTATCGAAGTTCTGGGCTCTGCTTTTGTCCCTGCTGCTATCCAGCTTGTCCTTTGGTATGGAGTTTTTTCTTTTAACCCAAAAGCCTCATTGGGCGGGCTCAGTCATCTAGAGCTTGTTCAATATACGCTAACCTCTATTTTATTTTCTCAAATCCGAGGTGGAAATCATGACTTTGACCTCCATGAAATGATTCGAACAGGTGGATTGAGCCAATACCTTCTCAGGCCCGTTGGAGTGGTCGAATTTATCTATATCAGAGGAGTCGCCTCCAAACTTTTTTTAGCCCTCTTGTGCCTCTGTGTCGGAATCCTGTTGAGTGTTTGGATTCCTATTTCGCCGCTTCGGCTATGTGGAGCCATAGGTTTGGCGCTCCTCGGAAACATCATCCACTATCAAGTAGGCGCTTGTCTTTCTACTTTTGCTTTTCTGTGGGAGGAAGCCTATAGCGTCCTGATGGTCAAAAATCTACTTGTCACTTTCTTATCTGGAGAACTCATCCCACTCAGTCTTTTTCCAAAAAATCTAGAATGGATCTGGAAGTCGACCCCTTTTTATCTCTATGTTTTTGGACCTTCGCAATATGCCTTGGGAAAATGGTCTCAAACAGAATTCATGTCTGCGCTTGGGTTGGCATTGCTTTGGATCTTTGTATTTTGGATTTTAATCCGAGTGAGTTGGGGACTGGGGATCAAGAGGTATCAAAGCCATGGGGGCTAGGGGAAAGGTTTTAAAAAAATATCTTGAAATATACAAAGTCCAACTCCGAAATAATTTTGCCAGAGAGGCCATTTATCGAACCAATTTATTTACGATGGTCATAGTAGACCTGATTTGGATTGGGGTGGAGTTTAGCCTCTTCAAAGTGATCTATGCAAACACTCCAAATCTCGCGGGGTGGAGAGAGGAGCAAGTTTATTTTTTCTTGGGCGTTTTCTTTACGTCGGATGCACTCTTTTCTTTGTTTTTTCAGAGAAATTTTTGGAGTTTCTCTGATTTGGTAAACAAAGGGGAGCTCGATATCCTTTTGACTAAACCTACTCACCCGCTTTTTTTAGCTCTCACGCGGTGGATTAACTTCACAGCGTTTTTTAATTTCATTTTAGGTATCTTGATCTCTTTTCATTATGCAAAGAGAGCAGGATTTGCTGGTGGCTTCCATTGGTTTATTTATGCAGGATGGATTTTGATCGGGTTGGCTAGTGCCATTTTGTTGAGGTTTGCTTTTTCAGTTTGGACTTTTTGGACAGAAAGAAGCTGGGCGATTTCTCAGCTCTATTATCAATTTTTCGCTTTTGCCACCAAACCAGATGTGATTTATCCAAAAATCATTCGTTATACCATCCTAACAGCACTGCCTTTTGCATTTATTGGGAGCGTTCCAGCTCGAGCCATGATGGAAGGCCTTCACTTTTACGAATGGATCTGGCTTTTTGGCGTGCTGATTTTCTTTTTCTTCTTTGATCGCTGGATGTGGCACAAAGGACTCAGTCGATATCAAAGCGCGAGCAGCTAGTTCGTCGGTCGCCGCGGCGACCGATGATTGTCACAGATTGTCTTTTTTAAAAAAAATATAAAAAATATCTTGTAACAATAAATAAACCAAATAGAATCACATCTACAGCAAAGTTCCAGGGAGGGACAAAACATGGCGTCGTTCAAAGACATTTGCTTTACCCCGACAGAATTTTCAAATCTCGCAAAAACTGACCGAGCCAATCTGGCGGCACTTGAAGAAAATGGATTTCTGAAAACCATTAAAAAAAGAGTAGGGAATGTAGACCGAAAAATGATTACGCTCGAAGGCGTAAGAGATTATTTTAACCAGCTCAAAAGTCAATCTCTCGGTCGCCACGGCGACCCACTAGAAAGTAATCCACCATCGGTCGCCGCGGCGACCGCGTTTGTCCCCACTCAGCCTAAAAATAAAACACAGATGTTTTACAACGTAAAAGGAGGCACCGGAAAATCCACATTAACGGCGCAATACGTTATGCGCGCCGCAATGATGGGATATGATGTGCTTGCTTTGGACCTAGACGGGCAGGGGCATTTGACGGTCAATTTAAACATTCTTGACGCACATGAGCGGCCTACGATTTATGACGTCTTGATCAATGATCTTCCACTCAGCGACGCCGTCATTAATGTCGCGCCAGGACTAGACTTGGTTCCTGGAAACCTAGGACTCTGCAATATCGAAATTCCACTCAACAATAAAACTCGCCGAGAATACCGACTGTCAGAGGCTGTTTTGAAAATCAAAGACCACTATGATTTGATTGTCGCTGATACAAACCCAGCCGCTTCTATTTTAAATTGTTCGATGCTTGTGGCAGCAGATTTAGTCAATGTCGTCTGTGCCACCAATCCGCTTTCCTTTCATGGAATGTCATTAGTCATGGCCACCATCGAAGAAATGGAAAAAGAGTTTAGTCGAGCATTAAAAGTCAAAATTATCCCCAACTTTTACGACAGCCGCGAGGTGATCAGCCAAGAAGTTTTGGGAGAACTCAAAAGTCAATTTGCTGAGTATTGCACTAAAGCCGTCGTCAATCGCACCGTAGATTTCAATGAAGCGACTAAACGGAGAACAACGGTGTGGGATGTCAACTCCAAGGGGGTCGCAGCACAGGACCTCAATGCATTAACCGAAGAACTCATCTTTAACTAAGAAAACTAAGGAAAGGAAAAAGTATCATGGAAGAAAGTAAAATTAAAACAAGGCCGGGAAGTGGTTTCCTAAAACAACTCTATTCGTCTGCAAAAACAACCGCTGACGCTACGCACTCTAATTTTAAAAATCTAACAACGTTTTTGGTGAATTTTATTCCTGTAAGTAATATCGACGCTTCGGAACTCCAAGTACGAGTCCACTTTGACGACGAAGAAGTCAAAACTTTGGCTCACTCCATTAAACTACATGGCGTCCTCCAACCCATTTTAGTTGTGCAAAATGGAGATCGTTATAAAGTCATTGCGGGAGAGAGAAGACTAAGGGCGTCAAAACTGGCCGGTTTGGAGAGAATTCCAGCTCGAGTTTTATCGACAGACGACAAAGCCACACACGAAATTGCACTAAGAGAAAACTTGGACCGAGTGGACTTGCACCCCATCGAAGAGGGCGAGGGATATCTTTCGCTTTTAGAAAACCAAACCTATACAAGCTACGAAAGCATTGCCGAAGCGTTTGGAAAACCAAAATCCAGAATCACGGAGTGTATTGGGTTTACACGCCTTCCAGATGTGACAAAAGTAGAACTCATGCGCCGGCAACTCAAAAATAGAGCCCTCCTGCGTCATCTTCTTCAAACCCCTCCAGAAACGCACACAAACTTGATAGAAGAAGCAGCCCAAAAAGAGGAAGTCTTGTTCACCACAGACACTCCATCTCAAACCAAATCACAAAGCCCTGTCAAAAAAGAACCCAAACCCTTTGTCTACCATTTTGATGGCAAAAAACTTGTTGTCCCCAGCTTTTTTTGGAAAGTAAACGAAGGACCCGAAAAACTTGCGCAGTATGGAGCAGAGTTGAAAAAAATATTACAGGTGATCGAAGAGAGAAAGTAGCTACTTAATCCGATCCTCTCGTTTTACGCTCCTCAAATTCAGTTGGAGGACTTTTTTTCGGAGTCGAATAGACTTTGGAGTCACCTCAATCCACTCGTCTTCGTCAATCCATTCGATGCTTTGTTCGAGCGAAAGATTTTTGATTCCAGACAAGGTCACTAAGAGCTCAGCGTGGGCTGCTCGAATATTAGTGAGTTTTTTAGCCCGGCAAGGATTGACGTTGAGGTCATTTTCTTTATTGTTTTCACCAATGATCATGCCTTCGTAGACCGGGTTGCCGGGCCCCAAAAATAAAATACCTCTATCTTCTAAACCCAAAAGACCATATTCGACCGTGTCACCTAAACGATCGGCCACTAAGGCTCCGCCCGCACGATGGGGGATGTCGCCTTTGTGCGGCCCATAACCTAAAAATAGAGAGCTAAAAAGCCCCTCACCACGCGTGGTGGTCATGTAGCGAGAGCGAATACCAAGGAGACCTCGGCTGGGGATATCGAACTCAAGCCTTATTCTGCTCTGTTTGTCATATTTTACTAAAATCCCCTTTCTCTGTTGAAAAATTCGCGTGACATCTCCAGAGTACTTTTCGGGTAAGTCCAAAACAGCACGCTCCATGGGCTCAAGCACCCCCCCTTGGGGATTGGTTTGGTAAAGTACAGTTGGTTTTCCAACCATGAATTCGAAATTTTCTCTGCGCATTTGTTCAATCAAAATCGCAAACTGGAGTTCTCCGCGGCCCAAAAGTCGAAACTGGTCATTTTGGCCGGTCTCTTCTAACCGCAGTGCGACATTTTGCCTTACTTCTCTAACCAGACGGTCTTTGAGTTTTCGAGATTGAATAGCTTCGCCTTCTTTTCCAGAAAGAGGCGAGGTGTTGACGGAAAAAATCATCCCTAAAGTGGGTTTTTCAACACTCAATCGCTTCAAAGGAGGGGATGTTTCTAGTTCGGCAAGCGTATCTCCGATTTCAAGATTTTCAGCTCCTGCAATCATCCCAATATCGCCCATGGAGAGCTCTAGGACTTCGACTTGTGCAAGTCCTTCGAATGTATAAACCTGAGACACGGTGAATGCCTTTATGGTTTTTTCTCCATTGGCGTCAATCCCATGTCTAAAAACACGTTGGTTTTTCTTTACACTGCCTGAGACCACACGGCCTACCGCCATTCGCCCCACGTAGTCAGAATACGCAAGATTGGAAACAAGCATTCGAAATGGATCCTGAGTCGTCAAAGGAGCTGGAATTTGTGAAACCACTGTTTCGAAAAGAGAGTCCAAATTCCCAGGTTTTGAGCCATTTAAGTAGTCAGAAATTTCATCCACATTTGGAGTACACCACCCCTCCCTGGCGCAGGCGTAAAGAATAGGGAAATCCGCTTGCACATCTGATGCGCCTAGGTCAATAAAAAGATCAAATGTTTGGTTGACGACTTCTTCGATGCGAGCATCGGACCGATCCACCTTGTTGACCACAAGAATAACCTTGAGCCCATGACTTAAGGCTTTTTGCAAAACAAACCGCGTCTGAGGAAGGGGCCCCTCAGAAGCATCGACCAATAAAAGAGCGCCATTTACCATCCCCATGATTCGCTCAACTTCGCCTCCAAAATCAGCATGCCCTGGGGTATCTACAATATTGATCTTCGTCTCACCAATCTGGATCGAGGTATTTTTAGCTAGGATTGTTATGCCTCTTTCTCGCTCCAGATCCATAGAATCCATGACTCGATCCTCAAGGTGTTGATGGCTCTGAAAGGTGCCCGCTTGGCGCAGCAAAAAATCAACTAAAGTTGTTTTCCCGTGATCCACATGGGCAATGATACAGACATTTCTAAATTGCATAGGGGGTATACTTATGTTGTTTTGAGGCTCTTCGCAAACTATTTAGGAATTTTTGTGCTCTATCTCCACAACGAGCAGGGAAAAAGGAAGCTTTTTCAAAGACCGGGAGCAAAGAGAGGTGGATTTTGTTATTTTGAAAAATAGAATTCCAATTGAATTTATTGAATGCAAGTACTCCTCACAAAGCTCAGACCGCTCAATCAGATTTTTGAAAAAGAAATTCCCGGAAATCAAAGCAACACAAGTTTGTTTAGAACCCAGAAAAGATGTCACTGACTTACCTTTGGGAAAAAACTTAGCCCTGTGTAGATTAGGACACATTGCACACTGCGGGGGGGGGTAGGCGATTAATTACTTCTTTCCAGGCAGTGAGAGGATAAGGAAACCAAAACCACAAATAGTGTGTAAAAAATAGAGTTTAATGTAACTTTTTTCTTTTGAGTGTCTTCATCTTCTTAAATAACGGATCTTTTTTAGAGTGTTCCTGAAAATACTCTACTATTTTCTCTACACCAAGATCTTTAGTCTTCTGGTATATTTTCTTTTGTACGCTATGTTTATATTCTATACATTTAAAGCCAGGTATTGGCTTATAATAATTTGCCATTTTGCAATCTTTCTTTAAATTTCTTTTGGAGAAATAATTTGTAGTATCCCATAGCCATTCTCCAGGTTGCACGATGTGTATTTTTTCATTTTATCAAGCTTAACGATGTGTTTAAAATTCCAAGACACAATCGCATCAACATGATTGACCGTTGCTAAAGCCACATGAAGAGCATCGTTTCTAGATTTTTGAGTAACAATTTTAGCTTTCAAATAAACACCCATAAGCTCAATTGCTTCATGACTCATTTCTATTTTTTCAAATAAGCTTATATTTGATTTTAAAAAATCTTTAACCGTCCTTGGAGCTTCTTTGAGTTCATCCAGCACTAATTGGCTTGTAACAAGTATAATTTTTTTTTCTCTCGCTAAACCAAAAATATTCTGAGAGTCTTTATCAAATTCAAAATCAAACACCCCTCCAATGACAGAGGTATCTAGATAAACTTTATTTATTTTGCTCTTTCTCATCGAGTAAACTATACAGCTCAAAATAAAAATTTACAACCCAAAGAGCAGATAAACTAATGGCGCAAAGAAAGCTCTTTACTATCTTCCCATTATCCGTTTATCTAAAATAGATTTTTAAAAAATTAGAATAGAAGTGATATTTAGCCTATGCATAACTCCCCCACCCTGGTTCGTTGGCTTTATCTAGACATGAATTCTTTTTTCGCATCAGTCGAACAAGAGATGAACCCGGCTTTGCGCGGAAAACCAGTTGCGGTGGTTCCTTTGATGGCAGATACGACCTGCTGTATTGCCGTCAGCTATGAGGGCAAAGCTTTTGGCGTTAAAACAGGCACAAAAGTGGGAGAAGCTAAAAAACTTTGCCCCAAAATCATTCTCATCGAGGGGAGCCATGAAAACTACATCAAATACCACCATCAAATTATAGAATCAGTGGAAACTTGTATCCCCGTAGAGTCTGTCTGTTCCATTGACGAAATCGCCTGTCGCCTCACTGGATCACAACAAGAAGTGCGCGTCGCCAAATCATTGGCCGAAAAAATAAAACAAAGCATCAAATCTCGAGTAGGATCGTCTTTGCGCTGCTCTATCGGAGTGGCACCCAATCGCTACCTGGCAAAAATTGCGGCAGACATGCAAAAACCAGATGGCTTTACTGTGATTCGTCCCTGCGATCTTCCGAGCATTCTCTATCCTCTCCAACTGCGAGACTTGCCTGGAGTCGGCCCCCGAATGGAGGCACGACTCAATAAACAAAAAATATTTAGTATGGAAAAACTCTGCTCTTTCTCACCTAAAGAATTAAGCTACATCTGGGGCAGTGTCTGTGGCGAAGAAATGTGGCACCTCTTGGGGGGCGAAGAATTACTAGAAAAGAAAACCGAAAAAAAAAGTATCAGCCACTCCCACATTCTACCACCCGAATTAAGAAACGAACCTGGCGCCTTGCGTGTCCTCAAAAAACTAACAACTAAAGCAGCTCTCAGACTAAGAAAAGAAGGTTTCTTTGCCAGTCACATTGAAATCTTTGTCCGGTTTCTGGGACAAGAGACCTGGAGCGCAAAATGTGGACTCCTCGAAACTCAAGACACCCCTTCGTTCGTCCATGCGACCCTAAAGCTTTGGGAAAACTTACCTCAGGGATCGATCTTTGCTGTGGGTCTTGTTTTATCTCGCCTCGTACCTGAGTCCCTACACACTCCGTCTCTTTTTGACAACCCAAGACTAGAGCGCCTGACAAAGACTCTCGATAAAGTTAACGAAAAATTTGGGAAAGAGATGGTTCACTTTGGAGCCACGCACGAAGCCAGGGCCACTGATAAAACGGAGGCAGAGTTTTAGAGTCTCAGAAAATATCCGCCGAGGGGTTTTGGTTTAAAAAGCGCTGTCGGGGGCTTGAGCATGTGGAGGACTTCTAGAAAGGTTTCATTGATGGTGATGTCAGAGTTGCCTCTCTGAACAACGTAATCCAAATACCGATGCATAAATCTTGTGATCCAAGTTTTCTTTACTCCCTCACAAAGTACGGACGTAATTCTAAAGTCCTCTGAAGTCGCCAACATCCAAGGCGCTGCAATGAGTGCAGCTAATTTTTTTTGAAATTTTATCTCCCAGTTTTTTTTCTTTTTTTGTAAAAACTTTTCGAGCAAGAGCCCGCCTAAGATAGCCACAGTCATACCTTGTCCATAGACCGGATTGAATGAACAAACAGAATCCCCTAAAGCAACAACTCCACGAGGCCAGCTCTGAAGTCGATGGTATTCTCTCAAAACATTTGCCGTTCGACGAAAGACTCGAATGGGTCCAGCCGGTATTCCATGTGTAAGTGCTTGCTCAATCTCTTTGCTCCTGAGACTTTTGGCAAATGCTCTATACCCTTCTTCGTCTACAGGTGGGCTATCTTTTCCAACGCCGATCAGGTTGACTTGCCATAAACCGTTTTCGATAGGACAAAGAATTCCCCCTCTTTGATGCTCCGGTGGAGCTAATTGCACATACGCCTGAGTCCACTGGTAAAGCCACTCTTGGGGACGCCTGACAAGCCGGCCTGCGTATCCGAGCTTAGATTCGACTGTTTTTAGGGATACAGTGGGGAGGCCCATTTCTTTCAGGTATAAAGGCAGGCGACTGTTTCTTCCGCTTGCGTCGACCACAAGGTCTGCTTCGATCGTGCAAGCTTCTCCCGATTGATTATTTTTTGTATGAACTCCTCTCACTGTCTTAGCGTCACTCTTGACAAAAAGACCAACGACCTCAGTATTGATCTGAATATGGACATTTTTAATTTTAGACACCCGATTTCGTAAAATAAATTCAAGAAGCCCCCTAGAACAGGAAAAAGCAGTAATCGAGGAGGGATAGATAGGTGCTTTTCCAGAGCGATTGATCCAGAAAGTGTCACTACTCCAATTGACTTGGGGAACACTGTGGCTTTCTACTTCTTTTTCAAAGCCTGGAAATAACTTTTCTAATTCAAGCTGCGCTCTTTTTAATAAAATGTGGACATGTTCGCCCTGTGGCACCCCGATTCGTGTTTGGGGGCCTTCGCCTGGCACATCTTTTTCCAAAATAAGGACTTCGTCAAAATACTTTGAAAGCACGGCTCCAGTGACCAAGCCCCCAATTCCAGAACCAAGAATAATAGCTTTTTTCATAAAATTTTACTGCTTTCAATTATCTTCGTATAAGCTCACGGTATTACCTCCACCCTTATACAACAGAAATAGCATGGGTGCTTGTAAATAGAGCATTCACTCTACTTTTCTAACTTGTAAAGCTCTCGAATTTCGTTCTCCTCTAAGTGGATTTTTTGAACGAGGTTTTTTCCTAAGAGCGCCTTGTAATACTTGTCGAAACAGGCAAAAGTCGCAACAAATTCTTTGTAATACTGTTCTGTCTCACTGTAGGCTTTTTTTTCGGCATTAAATTTGTCACTTTTTATGTTTTGTAAACCCGCGTCAAACTTCTCTTCAAGCTCATTATACTCTTCTGCCGTTTTAAAATATTCTCGCGTCAGTTGTTCTAGTGTTATGTTTTTCACTTTTAGTAGATTTTGTACAAAAGGATTTTCTTTAATAATTTTTTTCTTTACCTTAATTACTTTTTCCTGAAATGTTTCGTCTAGTGCATGCACGATTTCATGAAATAAGACTATCGCTTTCACACCCAACTCCATGCCGGGGTGGTACTTAATTAAGATTTTTCCATTTTCTAGATATTCTGTCCTACCTTGGGAGTCTGTTCCTCTGAAAAAATCACCTCCTAGCTCTTCGTAAGAAAATTCTTGAATCTTGATTTGCCCAGTAGAATAAAATTTAAAAAACCGTTCTAAATACTGCCTGCCCGTATGAGTTGCCGCAATCAAAGCCAAAGCTTGATGAATGTCTCCTGTTTCTCTGAGATCAATATTCTTTAATCCAAGTTTGTCTACGATTTGATCTATTGGAGAATAAATTTCTATAAACCAACGGCGTCGCTCAAAAGTAGGATTACAGTTTCTAAATATTATTTCTAGAGATAGTTTTACTTTGCAATCAGGAATGGTTTTTTTAGACTTCTTAAAGGATTCTTCTTCTAAAACCGTGTCATAGGGGTAAGGTTCTTTTTGTGTCTCTTTTGCAAATGAAGTGGAGTACAAAACAATTAAAATAAGAGGCAATATTCGCACGATCCTTCTGATCATATTCGCAAGATCCTTCTGATCATTCTAATGATATTATACCCTTTTTATCGATTTTATTGTGTTTTTTTAATATGCCAATTCAATCGAAGCTAAGCAGTGGATAGTGTGCTAAAAGACCCCCCATGACAGCACAAAAGAAAATTCTGATCTATGGTTCCTATGGCTACACCGGCTCTTTGGTTGCAAACCTCGCCAAAGAGAGGGGACTGGCTCCTATTTTAGCTGGGCAAAACCCAGAAAAAATAAGTGCTCAATCTAAAGAACTCGGACTTGAGGGGAGGGCTTTTAGGCTGAATCAAGAAGAACCACTCAAAGCACTCCAAGATATTTTTTTAGTCATCCACTGTGCCGGGCCTTTTTCGCATACCCACGCGGCCATGGTTGACGCCTGTCTAAAGACGGGCTCTCACTATAGCGACATCACCGGCGAAATCGAAGTTTTTGAGGCCCTTGCAAAAAGAAGCGACGAAGCTAAAAAAGCTGGCATTATGCTTCTTCCTGGTGCTGGATTTGATGTCGTTCCGTCGGACTGTCTAGCAGCCCATCTCAAGTCACGCTTACCTTCTGCAACCCATTTAGCTTTAGCGTTTAAAATGTTTGACAGTAAAATTTCGAGAGGCACAGCAAAAACAATCGTAGAGAATTTACACCAAGGTGGAATGATCAGACAAAACGGGGTTTTGACAAAAATTCCTTCTGCTTCCAAAACGCGCAAAATTAATTTTAAAAAAAACCATGAAACAGAAGCCATTGCTGTACCCTGGGGAGATGTCTCAACTGCCTATTATTCGACCGGAATTCCAAACATCGAAGTTTATACCTCTATGCCCCCCATGGCAAAACAGATCATGACCTTGGCACAACCCTTTGGTTTTTTCTTGAGCTCAAACCTAGTTCAAAAAGGACTTAAAAAATTGATCGATCAACTCCCGCCTGGACCCAATGCCGAAGAACGCGAAAAAGCCTCCTGCCTTGTTTGGGGAGAGGCTCGGGACGAAAAAACGGGTAAACTGGCCACTTCGCAACTCCTACTCCCCGAAGGCTACAAATTGACGGCCTTAACTGCTCTTCTCATTGCAGAAAAAATCAGTTCGGGCAAAGCACCCCTTGGATTTCAGACACCCTCTTTGGCCTTTGGAAAAGACCTCATTTTAGAAATCGAAGGCACCAGCAGAGAAGACTTAGGCGCTATCGAGCCCCCAAAACCAGAGCGGTTCCAGAGGGAGGCCGAAAAAATTTCCGAGTGCTAAGAATTCTTTTTTACCCAGACTCAGTGAAACATTATATCCTTTGAAGGCCTCCGCTGAGCCTAACAGCTCTAAACCGCTGTTTTTTTTCCTGATCTCGCTCAACAAATAAAACAAGGCCTCCCTTTCTCCACCCCACTCATGGATGAGACCTTGGAGGTCAATCCCTCGCCCCAGCGCTGCATAAGCTCGGATTTTTTTCTCATTTCCTATCCACCACCAATCCACATTTTTATGTGCCGAAATCCAAAAATAATCTCGATCACTCAAACAGAGTCCATAGCGCCGCTCTTTGAGGCACTCAAAAAGCAAGGGTGCCCAACCGCGGCTTACAGGTAGATCCATTTTTGGCTGTGGTAGATTTTCTAACGGAACTCTGAATTGTTCCCCACAGAGATCAAACCCAAACTTACTATAGAGCGAATGCTCTCCACCCCAGAGAAATACGTCCTTTGCTCCTTGTTTGTGTGCCCACTCGAGCGCCATTGGAATCAGTTTTGAGACCAACCCCTGTCCTCTATACTTTGGGTGAGTGACTACTGCACCCATCAAACCCACCGGCACTGTGCCAGAGTTTGTTTTGAGTTGCGCTATTCTGACAGAAATCGAAGAAAGGAGTTGCCCCTCTAAAAAAGCTCCTATTTTATAAAGCTCCAACCCATGCTTTACATCCCACACCGGAAAATCATCATAAAAGCAACCTGCAGGCGGAACATTAAATCCTTCGTTTAAAAGTGCCAATAACTGATCAAGCTCTTGTTGAGATTGAAGGGTTCTGCTGCTTATGCTGAGATCGTCAATCAAACTTTTAGTCAAATTTTTAATCAAATTTTTCTTGATCTTCTGTCTGTTCTGGTTTGCCTTCGGGAGTGTAATCATAAATTTCCATCTTATCCGAATAATACCACGGATACATATCTCGACGCAGTTTTGCCATCCAGGACTTGCTTTCAGATTTTCGTTTTAAATTATAAAAAACAACCCCCTCGGCAAAAACTTTCTCATCGAGCCCCAGTTTAGAAGCACGTTTTGTAAAATAACGGGAGTAGAGATTGTCTTTGAACCAGGCACTCCAATTTTCAAAATTCCTTTCGTGTTCATGAAAGGACCGATACGCCAAATCAGAAATCGCTTTTCTAAAGGGATACCACTCATGAAAATCTAGCTTGTATGGGTTTCCTTGGAGTTTGGGCCCAATGACCTCGCCTGTTTGTTCGCCATCTTCTTGGACATAGCCTTTTCCAATAGCTCTAAAAATGCCCTCGACAATAAACGTCGGGCCTTTGACAATTTGTAGGGGATCCAAAACATTGAGTCGATTTTGAACTGCAACAAGCCTACCTTTTTCAGTGAGGATTTTTACGTTTGTCCCGTCGAGCTTTTCGACCGCGATGGTCTCTTTGTCTTCGAACACCCATTCGAAACCGGGATTGATTTTATTGACCACCAAATACACTTCGGGTGTTCTTAAGTTGACTTTACTTCCATGCTCTTTCCATTGTTCGGCATTGACCTTAAATGTCTGTCGAATAAATGGACAATATACTTTTGGAAAATCTGTAAGCAATGACATAGTTATCCTTTATAACACAGGTATAACATAGAAACATTGACGCGTCTTATTCTATTTGTTAGCTATTTTAAAGCCTATGTACGAAATTTTACTCGTCGGTGTCGGCGGTTTTTTAGGAGCTATCTCAAGACTTGGAATGTCTTATTTAATTCGACAATACAGCCAACACCCTTTTCCACTGGCAACTCTAATCATCAATATATTAGGAAGCGTGGCTATAGGTCTTTTTTTTGAATTTTTTAAGCATCACCCCCTCCTTCCCACCCTCACCTTATTTTTAGTGATTGGATTTTTGGGGTCATTTACGACGTTTTCAGCCTTTAGCTTTGAAACTGTCGAGCTTTTGCGCAAAGATGAGCTTTACCTTGCCTCGCTCAATGTTGCCGGCAATTTGATCTTGTGTATTGTGGGTGTCGGCCTGGGTGACTGGCTCGGTCGCATCTTGAAAATCTAGAATATGCCTAACCTTATCCAGCTCTATAAGGGCTCAAAATCATACGGCTCAAATGAACTTTTTCAGAAAGCTTCTTTTTCTATTAATGACGGCGAGCATGTTGGCGTCATTGGCCCCAATGGTGCTGGAAAGACAACCCTTTTTAAAATTCTAACTGACCAAGAGCATTTAGACTCAGGAGAGCTCGTATGCGCCAAGGGACTACGCCTGGGCTACCTTGCTCAACATGACACATGGAAAGAAAACGAAACTGTGGAGGAATACCTTTCGCAAGATTGCATCACACCCATTTGGGATCTAAAAGCCCTGGGGCAGGGTTTGGGATTGACCGAAGCAATTTATGCTCAAACAATCACTTCGCTCAGTGGCGGCTATAGAATGAGGTGTAAGCTTTTGCACCTCCTCGGCCAAGAACCTGATCTGCTTTTACTTGATGAACCGACAAACTACCTGGACCTAGAATCCCTGATTGTCTTAGAAAGATTTCTGAGCGAATACCGAAATGCATTTCTGCTTATTTCGCATGACCGCGAATTTCTCCGCCGCACAACGGATCATATTTTAGAAATAGAATCTCAAGACATTGTTAAATTTAACGGTTCATTGGACGATTATTTTGAGCAAAAAGCGCTCTTGAGAACTCAGCTCGAAGCCCGCGCTCTTTCGATTGAGGAACGAAAAAAAGAAATTTTAGATTTTGTAGCCCGTTTCGGGGCCAAAGCCACAAAGGCCAGGCAAGCTCAGTCTCGTCTCAAGAGTCTAGACCGCCTGGAGCAAATTGAGATCAAAGCACTTCCAGATGTGGCAGTGATTCGGATTCCAGAGCCGACACGCACCGGAAAAAATATTGTCACTCTCAAGGAAGTCACGCTTGGATACAACGAGCGCGTTGTTCTAAGTAATATCTCTCTTGCGCTTGAGCGGCGCGATCATCTGGCTGTTGTAGGCATCAATGGCGCTGGAAAATCTACTCTACTAAAAGCCCTAGCCGGGATGCTCGAACCCCTTCGTGGTGAAATCAAATACGGCTATGAGGTGTCGGTGGGATATTATGCACAGCATGTTTCTGAAGCACTCGATCCCTCTCAAAATGTTTTTCAGGCCATGGGCGCAAAAGCCCACCCTACCGTCACTCAACAGCAGATTTTAAATCTAGCTGGCGCGCTTCTTTTTTCTGGTAGTGACATAAAAAAAACAGTCTCTGTACTCTCTGGGGGCGAAAAATCTCGCGTGGCTTTGGGGCAGATCCTTTTACAAAAAGCTCCATGCCTACTTTTAGATGAGCCGACTAACCACCTGGACTTTCAAACGGTCGAAGCCCTAACCCAGGCGCTTGCAAAATATGAGGGAACTCTTGTTGTCGTAAGCCATGACCGGAGCTTTATCCGAAGAGTGGGGAGCAAAGTTTTTGAAATTCACAATGGCCACGTAGAGCATTATCCTGGCACTTATGACGAATACGTTTGGAGCTGTCAAAAAGGAATGTTGGCTTCGCGCAATTTGAGCACACCCGGAACAGCAAAAGAAAGCGCAAACCCTACAATCAAAATCAATTTAAAAGAAGAAAAAAAAATACTCGAAAAAGACAAAAGAAAAAAAGAGCGAGACCGAGCAGAACTCGAAGAAAAATTAGGCTGGCTGCAAAGCCGGATGAAGGTATTAAATGAAAGACTCGCCACTGACCCTAACAATCTAGAAACCCGCGCCTGGATTGACGAGTTGGGCTCTCTGCAAAAAGAAGTAGAAGCCACCGAAGAAAAATGGCTCAAATTGGGTTAGCTCTCTGACAAGAAAGGTTCATGGATTGAGCTGAAGCGTGTATTTATTTGTCTCTCCTTCTCGCTTAAAACCATTTGCTTCCAGAAGCACGATCAAGGCGCCTTGCGTGTCAGATAGAGCGATCTGCACTGAGGCATATTCTTTTACCCTTGCAAAAGATAAGGCTTGCTCTAACAGTTTCTTCCCCTGTCCATTGGTAAGTTGTTCAGCACCCAAACGAAAATACTCCAAAACCCCTCTTGCAAATTCGCGATGAATGCCCAGAGTCCCAGAAATTCTCTTCTCTGAATCTTTTAAAACAAAAAACTGTCCATCGTAGTCATTATAACGACCTCTTGTCATGGACCAACAGTTTATCTCAAGGCCAGTAACTTGATTGTGGCTAAAAAGCCGAGTCAATTCTTCTCCATCGGCAGCACAGTAAGGATTAATATTTGGGTCTGGCTTTTGTGCAACAATGCCTATTGCAAAGCCATGCCTTTCTTTTTCGACCTGTAAAACAACAAAACCTGCTTCGGCTATTTGTTTTAATACATCTTTTGAAGTGTCTGTTAGAAACTCGGCGTCTTCTGCTAATTCAACACAAAAAGTAGAAAAAATAGCCAAATCAAAGTTTGTAATTTTTCTGCGGTGAGTGAACACATCAGTTACAGCAGCTCTTACAAAACCAAGGAGTTGACTTTTTTTATCGCGCTTACGATCCCTTACATTTGCAACTAAAACCAAGCGCCCATTCTCTGGAAGCTGGGCAAAAGCCGCACGCAAAGCTCTTTGTTTTTCTTCTGGAGATGGAGCTCTTAGGTATTGATTAAGCACAATCTCATTTGTGGCTCCCCCTGTAAAAGAGGGGCGATCTTTTGTACTTCCAAAAATATGTAGCAAAGCTAAGCGCAAGTTCGCTTGAAATAACCCGTCGCCATAATCGTTACTAGCTCTGTCCACTTCACTCCTAAAAATACTTTTCTTTCTACTGTTACTACTGTTAAAAATTTGCTCAACCATGCCTAATGCGTCTTCTCTGCTTAAAATCGATTCTGTGAGTGAGCTAGAGCGCCACATGGCATGGCGTTCCTCATTAGCAGACCCCGTCTCTAACCAACGAGCACAATTGTCTAGACTCAAAACAAAGCCCGCTGAATGCACGAAAGGGGACCCAAGTAAGCTCAGGCAAACCAATAAAACCTTCATAAATACAAGGAACTTATACCATTCCTGATTTAATTATTCAACTATTATTTATAAAATTTGCGTTACCCTTGCTCGCCCATCTCAGGAGGCCCCCTGCTATTGAAGTGACAACCTTTGCAGAAATGCTATAAAAGAACAATGCAAGACCGAAGTATCAATTGGCTCAAGTCTCTCCCTTTCATCCTCATGCATTTGGCTGTTTTTACTGTCTTTTTTGTGCATTTTTCCTGGAGTTCTGTACTCCTATGTTTAGCTCTCTATTATGTGCGGATGTTTACCATCACGGCCGGATACCATCGCTATTTCGCACATCGCACCTATAAAATGGGCAGAATTCCACAGTTTTTGATGGCCTGGGTGGGCAGTACGGCCATTCAAAAAGGGGTGCTTTGGTGGGCCGCAAACCATCGGATTCACCACCGCTACTCAGATCAACCCGGAGACGTACACTCTCCAAAGCAGCAGGGCTTTTGGTGGTCTCATGTGGGTTGGATTTTGAGCGAAAAACACGCCAAGACCCAGTGGGAACAAATCAAAGATCTAGCTCAATATCCCGAACTCCGGTGGATCAACAAATACCACCTCGTGCCTGTCGTCTCGTATGCACTCGTGGTCCTTTGGCTGGGCGGCTGGAGCGCTTTTGTTTGGGGATTTGTGATCAGCACGATTCTCCTTTGGCATGGAACTTTTATGATCAACTCTGTGATGCACCTCTGGGGATCGCGTCGGTATATCACCTCAGATACAAGTCGCAATAATTTCTTGCTAGCTCTGATCACCCTTGGCGAAGGTTGGCACAACAACCACCACTGCTACATCAGCAGCGCAAACCAGGGATTTTTCTGGTGGGAGATTGACATCAGCTATTATGTTCTGAAAATTCTTTCGTGGTTACACATTGTGCGTGACCTGCGCAAAGCTCCTTTAGAAATCCTTGAGCATAAGCGGGTTCATCTCATTTCATAATATTGTGTATATCCTTATGCTATTTTAATAAAACTATAGAAGAAACAGAATCCCCCACCGAACACATTCAAGAAGAAATTCACCACGAAGCTATTCATTCTCAGAATAGCTGGATATCAAAAGTGGCATTAAACTCCGCCGTCCTTGCAGCATTACAGCACTCCCACGCCGAAAAAAATTTTGGTATGTTAGTTTGGGCTTTGGCGCTCTGGGTGTTATTTTCTTTATCAAGGGGATATTTTTTTAGTCGCAGGGCCGCTGTAAAATTAACTTAACTATAAATTATTAAACTATAATATTTAAATAAATTATATCAACCACTCTAACCGAGTGATCACTTCTAAATCATACTCTAAAGATTCGACTCATCTCGTAATCTCACAAGACATTTTTAAAAAAAACTACGGTGGCCATTCCGGTGTGGGCCAGTTGTTTAGCGGGGTCAAATGCGCGTGCCTTGGCTATGTTGTATATGACAGGGGCAACTCCTCTGTGTAGAGCGGTCAATCTAGCTTCCTCCAGATCCGCAAAGATAGTTATACCTATTTTTTTCACGAACTCTGTAAACAGACTAGACAACTCACTAGTTCTTATTCCAAAAATACCGCTGTCTAAAGATTGATCACACTTACATCTATCTAAAAACATAGGAGATTTATATTTTTGACCCATGCGTCAACTTTGGCCCAGAGCTTGCTTATATAGTTTATCAAGAGAGTTCTCGCTATATTTGGCGAGGCCTGACAACAGTTCGTGCTTCTCTCTATGTGGTGTTGGTGGTTGTCATGAAGGAGTTGATTTTATGAGCTGTAGAAATAATGCATTAAAATTTTTAATACCTACTTTGAGTTTATTTTTATTTTCTGAAATGCCCATCCTTGCTGAAGACGGTGTACCGTCTCTTACAAGAAGCGCTCCTGCCGAAGGAACAGCGACACCTCCGGTAGCTGCTCCTGCTGCCACAAGCCCAGATCCTGCGCCAAAGCCATTCACGATTATTGCCGAAAGCGAACTTAAGGAATTTATCGATAATTTTGGAATTGAAATCATTAGAGAAGAAAAAACAATTGTAAACTCAAAAGGGAAAACAGAAAAAATCCGAGTAGAAACAGGCATCAAACTTTCAGGACAAATGTTTGCAGATTGCGAAGTCACTATTTGCAAAAAAGACAAAAAAGAAACTGGTTTTCAGATGTGTTATGGAAAACAAATTTCACCAGACCCGCTGCCTACCCTATTAAAAAACAATACAATCTTAGAAAATCAACTGGGTCTCCTTTTTATTGCTACACCCGGACAGCTTGCTAATTGTAAAAATAATTACAAAAACCGAAAGCCAGGCCAAAGGACATGGCAGACTATTAAATTACAAGATGTGTTGCAACTTTCTCCGCCCGAAGAAGGAGAATTTACAGTTGGAATTTTTCAGCCTAAAGACGCCTTATTTGAACAAGATATTGGTTTTGAAAGTGCACAACCCTTTGGTGCAAACCGCGATAAATACAACGAAGCTCAAGCCAAAGAAGAAGCCGCTGCGCTCGCCGTCGAGGTAAAAGCAAAAAATGACGAGATCGATTCGGTCAAAGAAAAATTGAGAGAAATCATGTCTGGAAAACTTGAAGACAGAGATGACCTAAAAAAGAAAAAAGGGGCCATTGCAGATGCACAAAGACTGGGGATTTTTAAGCAAAAAGGAAAAGACAAAGACGATCGCTTTGAAGAGAAAAAATTGAAAGAAAAACTCAAGGAAGCAGAACAAGCAGAAGACCTAAAAGACTTCAAAACAGAAATTGCAGCAGCACGTTCTGGCTCTGGCTTGAGAGAAGTTCAGAGAAACATTCTCTACTGGGCCAGTAAAAGAAATTTAGATATAGCTACAGCTAAGAAAGCAGAAGAACTGCAAGAAACGATTGCTGCACGAGTCGTTGAAGGGAAAAATAAAAATAACCCACAGGCTTGGGAGTTTGCGCAAGGAATTCTTCAAAATGCTAAAGCGACAAATGGCTTGGATGCTGAAACTTATGGAAAACTAGATGATTATATTAACTTCGGCCTTGAAGGACAGAAAATTGTAGCAGCTTCGCTAGCGGGCGCAGCAAATAATCCATTTTATACTTTAGATCCTTGGAGTCCATTCGGGATGAGCTCTCCTTACCAAGACGCACTCCAAAATATGCAGGCCAACGCAGCGGCTATCTGTAGCAATCAAAGGAGTTCTTTCGGTTTTGGCTCTGCATCTGGCGATATTTCGCTAGGCGGTGCCAGTGCAACAAATGATCTCTTTAGCTCTGGTGGTGGAGTCTCCTGTGCACAGGCACAGCAGGCTGTCCAACAAGCCACGCTTGCTTCTCGACAAGCTCAAGAAGTAGATCGACAAAAATATTTTGCTTGGAATCAACAGGCGATGCAACAACCGCAATTCGCAGGAGGATTCAACCCAAACATGAATGGTTTTGGCCAAGGACCTTTCGGTGGAGCCCCACAACAACAACCCTTTTACAGACCTCAGTTTGACACAAGAGCATTGGCCGCATTTTCCCCACAGCAATCAGCAGCAACAGCAAACCCTGCTCAGATGGCGCTCGTAGGAGGACAGTTTGGAGGACGGCCTTGGATGGTACAATAAGTTTTTTGTCGTGCAGAGCAGAAGCTCACAATTGAGCAAAAAAAGCTCAAACGTGTTGATGTAGAGTTGATGAAGAAGATGATTTAAGGACTTGGTTTTAGAATAGCTCTCTCAAACCAAGTTCTTAAATGCATCTTTTGGCAAAAGCCAAAGGATGCTTCTTTAAACCATTTTTGTAACGTTAGAAGCCTGTGGGCCCTTGGGTCCATCGATAAGTTCGAATGCGACCTTTTGACCTTCTGCTAGAGTTTTAAAACCATCGCCCTCTATAGCAGAGTAATGAACAAAAACATCTTTATCTTTGCCTTCTGCCTGAATAAAGCCATAGCCCTTACTGTCGTTAAACCACTTTACTAAACCAGTTGCCATTAAAAATACCCCCTTAAATCAAATATCACCAAACATCTGGGCCGCCTCAATCAAACCCTGGCAAGTTTGCAGTTGATGTCCCCCTACTTATTTGTCTATTCTCAAAATCACAAATCGTCAAACAAAAAAAGTTCCCCCGAGTAAGCAGGATGTTTTAAAGGCAAATTTTTTCAATAAGTTTTTCGTAAAACACAATGGCTTTTTCGAAGTGAGCCAACAAACCCTGTTCGTTGGCTCCATGACTGCTTCCATAAGAGGCTCCAGGCCCAAAAGCCACCGCCTCAAATCCGGCATCAAAAAAAACAGAGGCCTCTGTAGAAGTAGATTTTTTCAAAAATCCCCCCGTGAGTTGAGCTAGGTCCATGGCTTTTTGACAAATCTCAAGAAACTCATTTCCCACATTCATCGCCAAGGGAGGGTGTGTGCGATCACATTTGACCCGAAGGTTTAAACTTTGAAACTGAGCAGAGAGCATACTTATTTTTTGTGCACATTGTTTTAGAACGTCATCTGTAGAAATTTCTGGCAGGAGTCGCATATCGAAATAAAGTGCGAGACCTTCGTTGTTTTGCTTTAGAGAGACCCAGTGAGTTGTCGAATATGCTGGCTCGTAGGAACTATTTTTATGCTTACCAAGCTCTAGACTCAACTCCTTAAATACCTGTCTCACTGAGACTAGACAACCAAACAAAGATTCTGGCAGAAATCGCCTGCCCGCTTCGCCGGATCCTCCGATCTCTACTTTAAACGAAGACTCTCTTTTAAAGACTTTGACCACCTCTCGATAAAATTTTTTAAAATCTTCCAACTGATGAGAGGTCACAAAAAATTCGACTTTGGCGTGGTCAGGAACATGAATAAAAAGATCCCCGCCCTCAAAGTGAGAGTAGCGCATCTCAAATCCACTTTCTTCGGCCATGCTCAAAAAATCAAAGAGCTGCTCAATGGCATGAATGCCCTGGTGTGGGTGCGCGCTTTCCTCAGAACGACCAAAGGAACTCAAAACGATTTTTCGGTTAAATCCACGGGCATCTCGGTCCATCAAGGGGTACTCAATAAACACTTTCAAAAGACTTAATGATTTATGGCGATCAATAATTTTTAGGTCTGAGGGCTCTCCCACAACCACATATTTTGGATTCAAGGTCAATGACTTGGCGAGATACTTTGCACCCAACATTCCAATTTCTCGCGCCGCTGTGCCTACAAGATAAACGGGCATTTTTAATTTTTTTTCTCTAAATTTTTTGAGAGCATGCAGCTTACATAGAAAATCTAATTTGCAATCTACTGCGCCCAAACCATAAATTTTTCCATTCTCTGTTTTGGATAGCCAAGGATTCGCTTGGGTTTCTGTCCAATGCTCGGCAAAGCCTGGACTGATAGTATCCAAATGACTACACAATAAAAATCCTTTTTTCGTTTTCCGATCCACCAGGGAATCTCCCAAAATTCCAATGACATTGAATTGCCTTTTTGAAACATCTTCCAGCGAATGCATCACCTGCTGGAGTTGAGTCTGAAGGCCCGCTTCTCTCATAAGACTCAGCGCAGTATTTGCGATTTCTTCGTTCCCCTGGGTGGTGACAGACTTGATTTGGAGAAATTGTTTACACTGTTCCGCGAAGTTTAACATCTCTTAAAAACTAACATATTGAATCTCCTTTCGAAAGTCGCTAAAATAAGATATGAAGACGTTTCTATTTCTTACATTTCTATTCTCAACTCTTTCCACCGCGGGCGAGGAGTCTTTTAGTTTTGAAAAATTAGACTCTTTCTTTCAGTCGAAACAATATGAATCCGGGTTAAAATACCTGAAAGAAATCCCCTTTCCCAATAAAGATAGGAATCCATTTTATTACTATAACTTGGGCAATCTCAATTACCGACTGGGAAAGGCGGGCCTGGCTGTAGCCTATTTAGAAAAAGCAAATCACATCCTCCCTCAAGACAAAGAAATTAAAAAAGCCCTCAAATTGGCCAGAAATGGGATGCCGTCATTAGAAACGCCCGAGATAAATCCTGATCTCATTTTGACTGGAACTGCATTGTTATGTTTTTTACTTTCTCTCGTTTGGATTCTACATTACTTACGAGAGAGAAAACCACGTCGCGTGTTTAGTTCTCCAGTTGGAATTCTTAACATTGTTATTTTAGCTTTGGGCATTGGTACCTATGCTGTTTTAAAGCACGCAGAAACTCACCCCAAAGCGGTTTGTATCGAATCTCAAATCATCCGAAGCGGCCCAGGAGAGACGTTTTCAGAAATTTCACGTTTAGAACCTGGAATGAAGGTCGAGTGGCTTGAGACCGGCAAAAAAGAGTGGCGGCAAATAGAGTGGGGCGGAGGCAATCTGGGCTGGGTCTCAGAATCATCTCTATTGCTCTTCTAAGAAGGTTGTTTTACACCCAAGAGATGAGACAAAATCTGAAAACATTGGCTTTAATTGGCCAGGCCTCAGCCGTAATGGTTCTAAGTCTTGGAGTGGGCTGCTCTGGGAAAAAAATAGACGAAAATGACCCGGCTGCTCTTATGCAAGAGGCCGAAGACGACATTAAAAACGACCATTACCAAATCGCAATCGACAAATTGAGAATCATCAAAAATAAATTTCCTTACTCTAAACTTTCTATTGATGCTCAACTCAGAATTGCAGATGTCTATTTTTTACAAGAGTCCTTTGGCGAAGCGGCGCTTGCATATGAGTCTTTTAGAGACCTACACCCCAAGCACGAACAAGTATCCTATGCGATGTTTAGAATTGGAAAATCTTACTTTAAAGACACCCCGAGCCATATTGCAAGAGACCTCACCCCAGCCACTAAGGCTTTAGAGGCCTATCAAGAATTTTTGAAACGCTTTAGTGGAGACCCTAATGCAGAAGAATCTAGAAAAAATATAGCCGAAATACGCTCCATTTTGGCAGAAAAAGAACTCTCTATTGCAAATTTTTACTACAAACGTTTAAAGTACAGCTCCGCTCAAAATCGACTCCAAAAAGTATTGGACCTCTATCCTGAGACACCCTCCGCACAAGAAGCTCAATCAAAATTAAAGGCTATAGGCGAAAAAGTAAAATGACCCCTTCTGTCAAACAGATTCAAGAGCATATCCAACTGAGAGAATTTCAAAAGGCGGAAGCTCTCGTTGCAGATCTCTTAGAAAAAGACCCAGACAACGCTGAGGCCTATTATTTTTTGGGAGTGCTCCATTATTTTCAAGGCAGGCCTGGAAAAACATTAGAGAACCTAAAAAAAGCACTCCTCAAAAATCCGAAACATACAGACGCGGCCATTTGTCTTTCGGTCTTACTCAATGACATTGGCAAGTATGACGACGCCAAAAAGATCTTTGAGCAAGCCAACCAATCTGTAGTCTATAAAAAAACAGGCGAAGATCTTGAGACAGACAAGAAATTTTCTCTCAAGCACATTGAAATAGGAGACCTCTATTTTAGGTACCGACGCTTTGATGAGGCAGTAGAAGAATACAGCAAAGCGATTTATTTAGACTCAAAATCGCTCGAAACTCGGATCAAAAGAGCAAAGGCCTATGCAAAAAAAGGGTTTTTGACCCGCGCGATGCAAGAGCTTCAGCTTTTAAAAAACGAAAATACAAAGTACATTCCCGCTCACATTCAATTAGGGTTACTCCACTATAGCCAAGGAAATATTTTAGATGCCGAACTCGAATGGGAGACCGCCACCCAGATTGATCCAAAACACACCGAAGCCACCTCCTATTTAGAGATGGCAAAACAAGCACGCCTCAAACCGTAGAGATTCTGCTCAAAAAGAGGAGCCCCCCCCGGAGCTCCCCTCTCCCCCTATATTGCACCCAAACTTTTTGAGACTACACCCTCTGCATAGTGCCCTTCGGCATACTCCTCGGCCTCTTTGCAAGTTAAACACAAAAGAGTCATCGGACGAACCTCTAAACGCCTTGGATCAATGGTCTCTTCGCACTGCTGGCACAGTCCAAAGGTCCCTTTTTCGATGCGCTCTAAGGCGAGCTGGATTTTTTTAATAAAAAGGACTTCCCTGTTTCTCAGTCGAATCCGCATCCCTGTTTCGGCCTCTGTGGTTACCAAATCCAGTTGATCTAGGACGTCGTCTTTATTCAAAAACAACTCTTCGTTTAAAAGCACATGGCTGTAGAGAAGTTTTTGGATATTTTTTTCAAAGAGTTCTTTATACTGCATAGTCCACTCCTTTTTCATTTTCCCCTCCTAGTCTCCCAAAAGGGCCTCGTGCCCCCTTATTTGAAAGAGATGCGAATCCTGTGCCAATCTTTTTTAAACTTAAAATAGGAGTGAAAAAACAATGTAACTAGCTGTTAAAAAAGTATTTATTGAGTAATCTTGTATAAAATCTCTCAAATAATGGGTACTAGTGCCAAGGTGTCCGAACAGAGCCAGTCCGACTCATCAGAAGCCTTAAACCAGTCAAAAATAATTTCGAGCGCTCGCCAAAAACAGCTGTACTGGAATAATTTCAATTTTACCATGCCGATAATATTTAGTTCCTCCATAAAGAAGGTAGATTTTAGCCATATCGTAATCTCTCGAAAACTCTAATAAACCCTGCAAGTCCGACTCTCTCACCCTGGACGAGGATTTGACTTCTATTGCAATGAGTCCACGCGAACCATAGAGAATAAAATCAACTTCCAAATTATTTTTTGTTCTCCAAAAGAAAATCTCATATCCCAAAGCTTTGTAGCTATTTTGTGCAATAATTTCCTGTAACACTAAGGTTTCGAGAGCAGCCCCGCGCATTTCAGCGTCAGAATCTAGAGGACCTCTCGGACGTATAGTCTGAAAAACGCCTGCGTCAAAGAAGAAAAACTTTTTGTGTTTAATGAGTTCTCGTTTTGCACGTTTTGCAAAAACTGGCAATTCGTAAGAAATAAATAAATCATTAAGTAAGTTAAAATAATTTGTGACCGTTCTGCGCTCTACGGCACAATCACTGGCTATAGCCGATACGTTTAGAACACTAGCCTGAGAAAAACTTGCGGCCTGGAGAAAACGATTAAATCCTACAAAATCATTGACCAGCCCCTCAAGACGAACCTCGAGATCAATATAAGTCTGCAGGTATGCCTTTAAAAAGGAGCCTGGATTTTCGCTCGTCCACGCTTTTGGAAGAAGTCCTATTTTTAAAGCTTTTTCAATTTTAAAGTCTTTCCCAAGCTCTTCTACAGTCAACGGATAAAACCGCTCCACAAGTGCCCTCCCGGCCAGAAGATTGACACCCTGTTTTTTTATTTTTCTTGCACTTGAGCCAGTTAAAATAAATTGTAGGCTTTTTCTAGACTCAATGAGTCGGTGCACCTCGTCTAAAAGGCTAGGAAGTTTTTGAATCTCGTCAATGATCACTACTCCACGATGCTTTTCTCCGATTCTAAGTTCCAAATTCTTAGAAGACTGCGATAGGTCAAATAAAGTATCACCCTCCAATAAATCAAAAAAGGGGGCACTTTTGTAGTGGCTCTTGAGCCAACTTGTTTTTCCGGTTCCCCTGGGTCCGAAGATAAAATAGCTTTCCTTGCTGGAGGGTTTAAAAATTCTGTCAAACACATTTCCATTTTATTGTAAAAAATGGAAATGTACCAGCCAAAAAATACCCCTACATACCCTAGCTGGTTTTTCGAGAGAAACTCTCCCCCAGGCTCTTATGCTGCCTACCCGCAGCAGTCAAAACTTCTTTGCGCTCTTCTTCCTCTTTACAGCTCACACAGAGTGTCGCGGTGGGTCTGGCCTCCAGACGCCTCAACTCGATGGGATCTCCACACGCTTCGCACTCTCCAAAAGTGCCTTCGTCAATCCTCCTGAGAGCGGTATCAATTTTTTTAATATAAAGCATCTCACGATTGCAAAGCCGCATCCTCATGGATTGCTCAATTTCAATCGCCGCTTGATCGCCCTCATCATAGCGATCATCTAGGCTGACACTAAAATCTTCTCGAATCACACGGTCATTAAATAAAATATTTTTTCGTTGTTTTTCAAATATTTTTCTAAATTTCTTAAGCAGTTCTTTTCTCATGGTTCCTCTCCCCCTTTGAGTCCTTTTAAAATTAAAGTACTCACGTGTTGCAATGTTTCCATCACTCCAACCCCCTGGTTGGCGATGGCTTCCACAAAAGGTTTTTGCATAGGATTAAAGGTGGCCTCTAATTCTTTCGTAGAAACCACTCCCGGCAAATCCCTCTTGTTGTACTGAAAAACAAATGGAATCTTATGAATGTCATAACCCTGTTTTTCGAGGCTTCTCTCTGCATGTTCATAGCTTTCAATGTTGGCCTCAATCCGCTCAGGCTGACTATCGACCACAAAAACAATGCCATCCACCCCTTTTAAAATAAACTGTTGCGAAGTCTCATAAAAACTCTGGCCTGGAATCGTATAAAGATGAAAGCGTGTCTTAAATCCCCTCACTCCACCAATGGCCAGAGGTAAAAAATCAAAAAAAAGCGTCCGTTCATTTCCGCCGCTCAATTTCACTAACTTGCCCTGCTCCTCAGGCTCGGTGTGTTCATAAATATATTGCAAGTTGGTGGTCTTTCCCCCAAGCCCGGTTCCAAAATAAATCACCTTGCAAATCAGCTCCTGAGCAACATGATTGATAAAACTCACGTAAGTTGCATCTCCATTCGATTGTTCAGGGCTTTACTCAAAGTCTGTTTGTCCACATACTCAATAAATCCACCCATCGGCAATCCATGCGCCAGTTGGGTTATTTTTACTTTGAATGGCTTAAGGAGTCGTGCCAAAAAAAGCGCGGTTGCCTCTCCCTCGACACTCGGGTTTGTGGCTAAAATGACTTCCTTCAAATTATTTTTTTGAATTCTTTCTAGAAGTTCTTTAATTTTAAGTTCCTCTGGACCCACTCCATCTAGCGGACTGAGCGCCCCGTGCAAAACATGATACCTTCCACGAAATACTCCAGCTCCTTCGATCGAATGCACATCCGTGGGTTTTTCTACAACACAGAGAATTCCATTTTCTCTTTCTGGATGAGAGCAAAGAGGGCAAGGATCCACTTCTGTAAAAGTAAAACAAGAACCACAAAAACTTGTTCTCTCTTTGGCGCTTAAAACGGCCTGTGAAAGTGTTTTTGCGTAGTCCAAATTTTGTTTTAAAATAAAATGAGCAAGCCTTGTCGCTGTTTTCTCTCCCACCCCGGGCAGTTTTGAGAATTCAAAAATAAGCTTTGAAATAGGATCTTTTTGACTATTATTGGGTTGAAACATGTTCCACCCCAAACAATGATTTTGCTTCTTTGATCAATGGATGCTGATCTGCTTTTTCTTGGCGTCTCACCTCTTGTTCTTTGAGCTCTCTTTCTTTTCTTTGAGCAATGCTTTCGCCCATGGTGTCTGTGCTCTTTTGAAGGATCTCAACCCGAATGCGAATGGGTTTTAGAAAATATTCCTTTCCTAAACCTAAAAGCTGGTCGTGGGTGGCCTTAGATTGCAGTTGGTCTTTAAAATACTGAGCCTCGGGTGGATACAAAATCGTCACCGTATCATTCGAAAGCGCCTCAGAAAAAGAGGGACTTGCTCCATGTTCTAAGAGGGAGGCTAAAAGAGGGCGGGTTTTTTTAACAAAAGTTATAAAATCCTCCCAATTTTTTGCAGAAGTCTCTTGTGGCACTACCTGGGCTGGAGGCGGATTTAAATTTTCAGCCTTGACCAAACTTTCGGCTGTGGCACATTTGATCACTAAAACATCCAAAACTGTTTTGGGTTGAGGAGACCTTGCAACCCAATCCATGCCATAATGTAAAATCTGAAAAATGAGCTCGAGCTCCTCGAGCGTACGCAGCAGAGAAAGACTCTTGAGTTCTTGGACTTCTTCTTCCGAGTACTCTAGGGTCGAACTCTGCGGCGCTCCAAGTTGAGCTAAAATAATCGCATGGATAAAATCAATAAGTCCCTTTGTAAACACTCTTAAATCATGCCCTTGCTGAAACACCTGCTCTATCATGGCAAGTGCATTAAGGGGCTTGCGTTCTAAAATCCCCCTCAAGGTTGTAAGCAGTGTTTGACTTTCGATGAGGCCAATACTTTCGCGAACACTCTGCACTGTAATTTTTTTTCCGGAAAAAGAAATCACTTGATCTAAAAGAGACAGGGCATCGCGCATACTGCCCTCAGCTGCACGAGTGATGAGAACTAAAGAAGCCTGATCCACTTCAATTCCCTCTTTCTCTGCAACGAAGCTCAGTCTAGAGTGCATTTGCGCTTGGCTCACTCTTCTCAAATCAAACCGCTGGCAACGAGAAAGAATCGTTATAGGGATTTTTTGTGGTTCTGTGGTTGCAAAAATAAAAAGAACATGTGGAGGAGGTTCTTCTAATGTTTTCAATAGCGCATTAAATGCCGCTGTAGAAAGCATGTGGACTTCGTCAATGATATAAATTTTCTTCTGCCCTAAAGCGGGCAAAAATCTGGCGTTTTCTCTAAGCTCTCGGACGGCATCCACTCCATTATGAGAAGCCCCGTCAATTTCAAGAACATCTAAACTATTTCCTTGAATCATTTCTCGACAAGGTGGGCACTCTTCGCAACAGATGCCTTCCTTTAGATTTTCGCAACGTACGGCTTTTGCAAAAATGCGGGCAATGGTTGTTTTTCCGATTCCACGCGAACCCGTCAGCAAATAAGCTTGATGAACTCGAGAAAGTGCAAGCGCATTGATAAAAGTCTGGACAATAGTCTGCTGTCCTACGATGTCTGAAAACTGAGCAGGTCGCCATTTTCGAGCCAAAACGATGTACGAAGACACTTCTATTTGCTCCTTATGTTTTTCGAGAGGCTGTGACATTACTTCTGATCAAAAAGATAAACAAGCGAAAACATTCATGTTTTCGTCGCACCGAGCTAACGCTGTGGGCTTATGCGACGAGTTATAACTAAAAATAACAAGAACCTTAAAAATAGGGTAAAATAGTTGTATGACTACAACAAATTGTCCATTGGTTCAGTGTTGGGGATCTTGCGTTTTGTTCTGCCTAGTGTGGTTGTTTTTATCCTCCACCCTCCTGTATTACACTTGGAATAAAGTGATCTCCCACATTACTTCCTGGAAGAAAGTCCAGTTTTGGCATGCTCTGCTTTTTGTGGCCACCTTGTGGGCGTTTTGTGTCCCGCGATACTTGATGAATAAACAATTTGGCCGCAGCAGTTGCTGCCATTCAAACTGTGACACACAAAATCAAGGCAAGCCGCCATGTCCCTACGAAAAGAAGACCTGATCAGGAGCGAGTGAGATTTTTTCAGCTTCCAATAGAGGGATGAGTTTTTCGTAAAACTCTGAAATGACTTGATTTGTTTTTTCAGAATGGACTACCCAAAAATTGACTTTTATGACTTGTAAGTTTTCTGCAACCGAGACGAGTATGACACCGGGTGTTTTTTCTTCTAAAATCCCTGGTACGTTTTGAAGTGCTTTGAGGCAAGTTTGCTTGATTTTTGAAAAAGGAGTTTGCCAAGAAAACCGAATTGAAATCGAACACGTTGACTCGTGAGAAATAATTAGCGCAATCCTATTGAAATTCAATCCGTGATTTTATAGATTTGATACCGTGGAGTGAATTGTGGACCCCTATTTATTAAAAACAAAAACTGGAGCAGTGTATGTTTGTCCTTTTCTCAACCCCGAAAATAAACTCATCATTCAAGAGATCACCCTCAGCCCAAAGGCGACGGAACCCCAAACTCCTTTCTACCAACTCCCCGCAGACTTTTTATCCCTTCTGAAATCTTTAGAAGTCTATTTTGCCTCCGGAGAGCCTCTCCCCAGTATCCCTTGGGATATTTTATATACAGACTCTTGTACCCCTTTCCAACTCTCCGTCTATCGAGCTATCGAAAAAATTCCACATGGCGAAACCCGAACTTATGCTTGGGTAGCTAAAAAAACAGGAAATCCGAAAGCTTCGCAAGCAGTGGGACAAGCCCTGCGAAAAAACCCTTTTCCAGTCCTAATCCCTTGCCATCGCGTAGTCAGCCAAACCTCGATTGGCGGATTTATGGGCAAATGTGACCTCGCGCTTCCAGAGCTAAAACTCAAACAATGGCTGATTGATTTGGAGTATCGGTTTAGAAATCCTGTCTTCGCATTTTTACAGGAGTCCTTTGCTTGAAAAAAGCAACCTCTTTCTTGGGCCCTGTTTCTTTTTTGGTGTTAGCGGGCACTGGCGTTTTCTGGGCCTTTCGGCGCGGCGGACAAGATTTTTCGGTTTTTTACCAAGTCTGGAAACTGATCCTCTCTGGACAAGGTTCTCAGATTTATCAAAACTCTCCTGATCGCTTTCTTTATGCTCCGGGGTTTGGGTACTTGCTCAGCCCGCTTGCTTTATTCCCTTTTAATATAGCCTTGGCTCTTTGGTGTGGATTAAAAATACTGGCACTCGTCTTTTTATTGCGGCTTTTTACTTCGACGATAACCTCGCCCTCTCTTTATTTTGGAGCCCTCCTCTTTATTGCAAGACCCTTGCTTCTGGATTTTAGGTATGGACAAATCAATATTTTCCTACTTTTTTCGAGTCTGTGGGCGCTTTTTATTTTTACACAGGACCCTCATAAAAAAAAATCACTCTTTTTAAGTTGGTTTTTGCTTGGGTTTTTTTCTGCCAGTAAACTCCTCACATTGCCCCTGCTGTTAATCCCATGGATCACCCGAGACCCAAAATTAAAACAAGCGCAATGGGGTGCTCTCTCTGGTGTGCTTGTCACTTTTTCTACCCCGTTTCTTTTCAACCCCAGTGTGGCCTTGACCCTTTTCTCACAGTGGAAAGTCGCTTTAATGAATAGGGGAGTGCCACTAGAATCTGACAACCAATCTTTCGTAGCCCTCCTGCATCGACTACTGAGCGGAAAACCCGTACACCTTGTTTCGCATGGATCTCAATTTTTAAGTCTTGGAAGCCCACTCGCCTCAGAAGGTACCATTTTTTTATTAGGACTCATTTGGGCAGCTCTCATTTTCAGCCTTTATTTTTATTGGATGTTTCGAGGTCCTAAGGGGCAGCCCCTGCGTTGGATAGCTCTATTGCTCGGGCTTTTGATTTTACCATCTCACCTGATCTGGAAATCTTATTTTGTATTTGCACTCCCGCTTGCGCTGGTTGCACTTAAAGATTTTAGCCATTCAAAAAAAATCCCTGCAGCATGTTTCTTAGGACTTGTTTTTTTCCTTATGAACTTGAGCAACTATGACTTTATCGGGCTCCATTATGCCTGGAAACTCGAAGCTTATTCTGTGATGCTGCTTGCTCACTTGCTATTGCTAGTAATCGTTTTTCTGGGGAACCAACAAAGGCACCAGCTTCCCAGGAGCTAAGAGAAAATGTGTTGCTGACAACCTCGTCCAGATCTTCTATAAGCATTAAATGAAATTTTATCTAAGACTGACGCCGTCCCCTTTTGTGAAGGGCCTTTTTCTAATCGCATTATTGCCAGCCCTTACAAACTGTGTCTCTGCTATCCGGGCAGTGGGGATTGGTTTTTTTTACTCTCACGCAGATCTTCCTGAAAACCAAATCCTTCACGACATCTCCTACCGCTCTGACCATGGAGCTGATCCCATTAAACACAAACTTGATTTATTTTTGCCAACTGGAAAAAACTGGCCCGTAATCATTTTTATTCATGGCGGTGGCTGGAACACAGGCGACAAAGGTTTAGCGGTCGGGAGCAAAGATGTCTATGGCAATATCGGACGCTATTATGCATCTCGCGGCATTGGTGTAGCCACGATCAATTACCGTTTGCTTCCAGGTGTGACTTTGCAAGACGAAATTGCAGACTGTGCCGCGGCTTTTGCTTGGGTTTATCATCACATCAAAGACTATGGCGGCAATCCTAAAGCTCTGTTTCTCTCAGGACATTCCGCTGGTACACAATTGGCAGCACACCTGGCGCTCAATCCAGAGGTTTTAAAAAAACAAAAGCTCTCCCCCACTATTATTTGCGGTGTGATCGCTGTCAGTGGTGCAGGTTTTGATCTCACTGATAAAGTAACCTACGAGTTAGGTGCAGACATCAAGTATTACGAAGAACGTTTTCAAAAAGAAAACAACGGCGTAGATTGGCAAAAAGTTTCGTCCCCTCTGACTTTCTTAAACAACCATGCTCCACCCTTTTTGATTCTGTATGCAACTGGCGAAAGTAAACCGCTGCAAAGGCAGTCTCAACTTTTATACCAACGTCTCACAGAAAAAAATAATCAAGCAAAGCTCCTCGTCATTTCTGGAGAAGATCACGACAGAATGGTGCTGGTTCTCAGTCACCCCAAAAAAACGGCCTCTCCTGCTATTTTAGATTTTATTAAAAACCATGCCTGTCGGTGAGTCTTAGAGTTATTTTTCTAAACCTAGACTTGGCTTCTCCTTAGGCTCAGAGCAACAGAAGATCTAGAAAAACCCTTGGTTTAATAATCTTAATGGTTTCCCACTCTTTGAGTTTTAATAAATCCTGATCACCACTCACAATAAAACTGGCTTTTCCAACCAGAGCAGCTTGAAGATAAATTTTATCATTAGGGTCAGAGATAAATATATTTTTATACTCAACATCTTTCACAATTTCACTATCTAGCTCTAAAAACTGAAGCATTTCTTCAATCTCTTGATCAGAAGAAAGGATCAATTTTCTGACTTTTGGATAACGAAGACAACGCCTTACTTCTTCTTGAATGGGGCTAGAAGTAATGAGAGTAAATGCTCCATTTTCTAAAAATTTCTGAAAGATTCTCCCTGGTGGACCCATTGGATTAATAAAAGCGCTAGCATAAATGTTGGCGTCAAGAACTACTCTAGGTGTCATTGCTGTTTTTTGTCGCTGTTTTTTTGTCGCTGTTTTTTTTGTTGCTGTTTTTATTTTTTAACTTTTCGAGTTGCATGTTTAGCTTTGTTTGCAATAGCCATCACTTCAGCCTCTTTGAGGGGCGAATTTTTTATGGCAAGGGATTGTTTCTTAAAAAACTCAAGCGCATTTTGTCGCGCCAAATTTCTGATTCGCTCCATTTTCTCAATGGGAACAACTGCAGCCAAGGGCTTTCCCTTTCGCTCAATGACAAACTCATCTTGCAAGAGTGCAACACGATTGAGAATGTCTCCCAGTTGTTGTCTCACTTTGAGTGTAGAAACTTTGTACGTCATTTCACATATCTCCCAACTATACTAACTATTATAGTTGATAATGATGCTACCGTCAATCGAGTTATTTCTCCAACCCCCGCACCATCGAAGAAAATGGAACGGACTCAATCGGCATCGGCTGAGGCAAAGACTCCCCACGAACCATAGAAGACACACGTTTTTGCGAGGATAGTGTCATCAAATGCATGCGCAATTCTTTGAACATAGCATATTTAATGCTGACGTCGTTTTCTTGCAGCACAACTTGTTTGGCCATTTTTTCTTTCAAATTTATGATGACAGGAGCCTTGAGATTAGCCGTCATCTCAGCAATTGTTTCTGGAATCGTCAAAATCGTCAGGACGGCCGCCTGATTGAGGTGATCGAGCTTCAATTCTCTCAGCTCCAATGCAGAAAGCCTGGCCATATAATCCGGTTTAAAAATTTTAGGTTCCAACACTGGAAATGAGAGGTCGGGTTTTTCGATTGACTGCAACCACAATATCAACGTCTCATCCGACGGATCGATGAGACAATATTTCGTCAACTCAGGAAACCCTAAAAGTCCCTGAGGCAAAGTCAATAGATCCCCATCGCCAATGGTGAGCTGTCCAAAACGTCCTGTCTTTATGATCACACGCCACCCCCTGATGAAAGTATTGCGCTCTTTTTCCTAAAATTCAAGGGGGGTAAACAATTATCCCTTCAGGGCTTTGGACACCTGGTCTAAACCCAATGGGACCTGGGAAGCCTGTTCATTTTGCTCTTTGATGGCCGTATAGACTTCTTCCCGATGAATTTTGGTCTCTTTGGGGGCCTGAATGCCCAACCGGACCTGCTTCCCTTTGATTTGCACAATGACAATCTTGATATGGTCATCGATTGCAATGCTTTCTCCAAGTTTACGCGTCAGTACTAGCATAGATAAGTATTCCTTTACCGATAAAAACTTTTAATCCAAGCTGCGATGAGTTGCAAGCAAACTCCTAAAATTATTTCAAAAAATCCATTAAAGTCGGTTGTATGAGCTTTTGGCTACTTGCTAAAACATTCTTAAAAACGATTTCTTCCTTTGTCAAATCACTTGCCACTTGAGCCATATCGGCATCTTCGATCAAAGAACTGAGCTGAGCATTGGTCACATTGTGCCTTTCTAATGCCTGAGTGGTCCCCTGTATTCCATTGATGCGTGACCCAACCTTAGAACGTGTCGCAGTGAGCTGGGTATGCATTTGATCAAATCTCTCAAGAGTCAAACGTATTCCCTCCAAGTCTCCGGAGAGTAAAGAAATTCTTAAATTTTGAAGCTCATCAAATAGATTGACACCCTCTGGCTGGGGGACTGGGTTTTCCGAGTCACCACCGGCAGGATTTCTAAGGGGGGTGTAGACTTCTCTAGGATGCGTATTAAATGCTTCTTTGCCAGTGACATTCATCGAGACAAAAACGTCTTTTCCGATTTCAGTCATCATTTGGCCGTCATCACCCAAAAATCTCCCGTCTTCAGCAACTGGGGGGCGATCTGTTTTATAACCGCCAAAAAGATAACGATCCCCAATACGTCTATTCGCCGTGGCGACCGCTTGATTGTAAAGCTGGGTAACCTCTTCTGCCACACCCAGTCGTGTTGCTGGATTGGAGCTCGCACCACTGGCTTGCCCCAGTGCAATTTCCTTAGCCCTCACTGATAAGTCTGCCAACTCGCTTAAGGCTTGGTCCGTGTTCTCTAAATAAGTCTCGGCCAGGCGTGAGTTCATTTGATATTGGTCATTGTTGACTTTATCCGTCCTAATTTCTAAGACTTTTGCGGCTCCAATAGGATCGTCTGAGGGCGTGTTTAATTTTTTTAATGTCGCAGATTGCTGTTGTAGATTTTCCATCCGTTCTTTGCTCCTTCGGATGGAATTTCGAACCGTATCGTAGTTGGTCGTTTCAGTCACTCGCATTATTCAATCCCTATCGTTTAATGTCTAAAATCGTTTTGAGCATTTCGTCTGCCACTTGAATCACTTTTGCCGAGGCCCCAAAAGCATGTTGGTATTGCAGCAGGTTTGTGGTTTCCTCGTCTATGGAAACACCCGCAATCTGTTCTCTGATTTTTCCAAGTTGACTTTGAATGTCTTTTTGCTGATTTAAACCAGCCATTGTTTTGGCTCGCGCAACACCCACTTCGCTCACAATCGAATTATAAAAATCATCAACGGTCGACTTGCCGCCATTCATTAAATTTAAATTTTGAATTCCAGAAATCGCTATGGCGATCCGATTGTCCCCAGGAGAACCCGGTTCCGCTGCTGTTGCAATATAGTTCACATTAGATCTGACAGGATCTGACAACTCAATGGCCTCTGCCGCAGAGGCTCTGCTTTGAAGAGAAATCGGTTTAAAAAAATCGATCCCCTGTGATCCCTCTCGCGTAAAGCCTTGTCTGTGAATTTCGTTCACACTCTCTGTCACTGCATAGGCCAGTTCGTCTAATCGATTCAAAATCGTAGATAAGGTTTGGTCCCTGACCTCAAACAGGGCTCCCATTTTTCCACCTGAGATTTGGTGAGTGAGCACCAAGCGCCCAGAAGCTCTTGAGAGCACATCCACAGCGCCCTCTGGCTTTCCCCTGTCATCGGCCTCAGTGCGTGCCGTGGTAAATTTTTGGACATCGCCACCTACCACCAAAGGCCCAATGCCTTTGATGTCCACGACATAGTTGCCTTCTTTGTCTTCGTACATGGACAAATTTAAAAAGGCTCCTAATTTTTTAAGTGTTTGATCCCTTTGATCTAAGAGATCATTGGGAGAGGCTCCGGTCACGGACAGGGCTTTAATTTTTATATTTAAATCTTTTAATGTCTGTGCAAGCGAATTGATCTCGCTCACCTGTCCCTCTAAGCGAGCATCAATGTGTTTTCGGACATCTTCGACATCTTTGCGTAAACGATGAAAGTCATTGACGAGAGCTTGAGAGGCCTCTCTCACTGATTGCCGAATGGCCTCGCTGTTTGGATCATTTGAGAGTTTTCGAAATTCATTAAAAAATCGCGCCATGAGACGATTGAGACCTTCGCCTCCCATTTCATTAAAAACATCTTCGGCTTGCTTTAAAACCAGTTCTTTTTCTTCGAAATGAGAAAGATCACGATTCGTATTTCGAATTTGTTTTTCAATATAACCGTCATTTAAGCGCTCAACACGAGAAATGAGCGTCCCACTTCCAAGCATGGCTTTCGGCCCATGGTTCCGAGGCACATCAGGAGTTTGCAAAACTCTTTGGCGAGAGTATCCCTCCACATTGGCGTTGGCAATATTGTGGCCAGCAGTAGAAATCCCTGCTTTTGCAGCATACAAACCGCTTTTTCCAATCTGCATGACATCTGGAATGGCCACTTACACCTCTTTTGATAAAAGCTTCGAACTCACCGTACTCGAAACGCTTTGACCTTGAGCTGAGTAAACACTGCTGTTGGGAGAGCCCTCACTCAAGATATTTTTTTTCATATTTTCTACATGTTCGAGGGAGGCTTCTACCAATAAAGCATTGCTTCGATTTTGTTCTTGAATTCTCTGAATGAGAAAGGTGAGAGCATTGTAAGCACTTCGCAAATCTTCCGCTTTTTTTAAATCTGTGCCTTGAACCTCTATAATGATTTTTGACAACGTGAGACCACGTAACGGGTACTTCCATTGGATCGCCAAATCTCCAGTGAGTTTGAGGCGCTTGGCCTCCTCATGTCTGATGGCCTCAATCAGAGCTTCTTTTGCACTTACGATTTCCTCAATATGAGGAACATGCGCTTCTATGAGAGCTTGTTTTTCTGCTCTCACTTTTTCGAGAAGCTGACGGTGCAATAAAATAAGTTTTTGTATAACTTGCGAAATTTGATCAATACTTTTTTCCATACCGCAATCCTCCTGATCGCTCTGGAATTGACTTAGAAAAGCCTAACCTAAATCCTTGGTCTGTAAATGCTCTTCTACCAATCGCTCTGCCACAGCCTCGTGATCTACTTTATATTTTCCTTCTGCAATTCGTTTTTTCAATTCTGCTATTTTTTTCTCTCTGATATCTGGGGCAGCTGTTGCAACTTCCTTTGCTTTTGCAAATTCTTTTGCCCGATTAGAAATATTCGCGTCTCCCCCCTCGTCGATAGTTTGTTTTTTTGTTTTCTGCGCACGAGAGGATCGCTCTGTCTTTGAAGCATCCGAAACTTCTGTGTTTTGAATGGGGTTACTCCCTGTGGGGCTAACTTTCATGAAATCCTCCTACTTTTTAGTGTATCGACTTGCTTGAAGATACGCAATGATAGGCTCCTTCAAACCTAGCCCCTTTCCTTGAGAGGCCTTTTGGGCTAGTTCTGAATCTAACATACCTCGATAAATTTCAGTAGCTGGTGATTCTAAGTCCATGTCATTTTTAGGCACCGTTTGACGCATCACTTTCATCAAATAATCGACAAACATAGCTTCCATACCCTCTGCTGCCTTGAGCACTTCTGGATCTACTTTAGAATAATCAATATCTGGCACCCGCTTAGAGGGAGTGATCGGTGCTGTCAAAGCATTGGCACTAAAGTTTCTAGAGGTATTACCAGAAGTGTTACCAGAAGTGTTAAAGGAGGAGGAGAGAGACGTGCCTCGGGCGATGGGCTCAGTCATCTCCTCCTCCTCTTCCAATAAAAGAGGTTGTTCCGTTTCGCTTCCATGCTTTTGCGGGATCAATCAACACGGCAAAAACCCACCATCCTAGCAGGCCATTTGTCTGTCTCTTGTTTCCTGGATTTGAAAACATTTCCCCTGCGTCTTCCCTGACGCCAGAGCAACCTCCATGGAACATTTACATCATCTCCAATTCTGCCTGAAGTGCACCCACGTGCTTTAAAGTTTGAAAAATCGCCGTCAAGTCCTTCGGCTGCACTCCAAGGGCATTCAAAGCTTTTACTAGATCCGAAACATTGGCCCCTTTGAGTTCGAAAACTCTTTCTGGTTTGAGGGTTCCTTTTTTGTCTTTAGCGTCTTTTGACTCTGAGGATCCTTTTATTTCGATCGAAAGATCTCCATGTGCTACTGCGACAGGCATAATTTGAATGTGATCTCCCATCACCACAGTTCCTGTGCGCTCATTCAAAACCACTTTGGCTTTGCTATCAATGTTGATCTGAATATTTTCTAACCGCGCCAAAAGCTCGACCGAACTCCCATCGTAGTTGGGAGGAACAACGACATCGATGGTCCCACTGTCTCTGGCCGAAGCATATTTTGCGCCGAGCTCTGCGTTAATAAGAGCCGAAGCTCTAGCTGCAGTTGTAAAATCGGGATGATGTAGGGAGAGCCTAAAATTCTTTTTATTTGCAAAATTAATTTCGACATCACGTTCAATCGTTGCCCCGCCCACCACTCGACCTACTGTTGGAAAGTTTTTGCCGGTTCCATCGGCCATAGCACCCAAACTCACGGGTCCTTGAGCGACCGCATAGACATTCTGATCTCCAGCTCTGAGTGGAGTCACTAAAAGTATGCCTCCCTCTAAACTGGCCGAGTCTCCAATCGAACTCGCTGTCACATCAATAGTATTCCCCACGCGGGCAAAGGCTGGGAGTTTTGCAGTCACAATCACCGCGGCCGCATTTTTAGATTTTACATTGGCGTTTTGTTGCATGTCTAATCCGAGTTTCCCAAAAAGTCTTCCAAGAGATTGGCCCGTCACATCGGTGCTGGAGTCCCCTGTGCCTTTGAGGCCCACCACAATGCCATATCCAATTAAAATATTTTCTCTCACTCCTTTGACGGTTGCGATGTCTTTGAGGCGAGAGGCAGAGCTGAGTGTGCTCATTAAAAAAAATAAGACTGCACTTGCTTTAACGTAAAACTTCGAGTCGATATTCATATAACCTTCCTGAATTTAAAGTATCTTCTTCCGAAATATCTGTGCCCTTAACTACAGCCAATACAGTGAGAACCCTTGGATTGTTGTGATAGCGAATTTTTTTAGTTCCCTTGATTTTATAATTTCCATTTGGAAATCTTTCGACTATTTCAGCCAAAATTTGCTCCCCGGCGTTGAGTTCTACGGATTTAGAAACATCGATGTCCGCAAGTGTGGCCTTGGGGATGGAGATCTCCTCCTCCTCTACTGGTTTTTTTTCTGTGCCTGCTGCTGCCGGCGCACGCACTTCTTTTTTTTCTGGAGGCTTTTCGCCAGCTTTTGCAGTGGGATCAGGGTGCCCTAGTGCTTTCGCTCTCAGGCGATCTTGCGCAAGACCTAATTCCACTTCTTTTTCTTCGGGTGTCAGTGTTCTTGAAATTTCGGACACCGTGTCTTGGACAATGTCTTTTTCTACTTGTATGGTCACGATATCCCCAGGGCCTCGGACTTTGTTCTTTGTAAAGAAGAAATTGGTCTGCCCATCTGGTGCCCAAAGAGAACCTTCTCGAGGAGAGTCGTCCCAAAAATCGAATTTTGTGACACGGGTGTCTTTTTTATTGGGCTGGAGGCGATTGGGGGGCGCCTCATTTGGCTCTTCCCTGTTTCGGTGGACATCTCTTTGATTGGCATCCGCCTGGTCTGGCGAAATCCAAGTCGAAAGATTTTCATCATAGGCAGGCCGCATCGCTGCGGGCGATCTCTCGGTGTGACCCACGACGTCTTCTTGATGGACACTCATAGTCAGCATTTCTTGTTCAGTCCATCGGCCACCAATGGTGGACGAAGACATGGGAGCGTTTTCTGAGTCATCAAAATCTTTTCTCAATCCTCCCCCCAATATTTTTGAGCATCCGGAGCAAAAAAATAAAATTAATAATAGAGCGCGTGCATCTCTTGTCATAATTTGACCTCAACGCTTTTGTCTTCTAACAAAACTCCAACAAGGACTCTTTTTGTTTTTCCAGTCATGACATGCACGGAACCATGCACATAAGCGGGTTCCTCAGCTGTTGCACTTGTACTCAAAGCAACACCACCCGAAATCAGTCTCACTTGTACCCTCTCTCCTCTTTTGATGTCCGGAATTTTTTGCACTCCTGACAGGAGCGCAAACTGTCCTTCTAAAATACTTTGTCTGGCTTCTAATTGTGAAAGATTGATTTCTTTAGGCAAAAGATCTGTGCGAACTTCTTTGGCCCACCCCTGCGAGACATCCACCTCTTGAAGTTTAAAAAACTCTGGGATGAGTTTTTCTCCGGGATAAATCCGCTTGAGCGCAACCCAAGCTGTAGCGCGCTCTTCTGCCGCAAATACACACAGGTCAACACAGAAAAAACACACTAAAAAAAATAATCTCATTTTATATTCGCAGTAGCCCCCAACATTTGATCCGCAGCACCCATGACCTTTGTGTTCATCTCGTAAGCCCTCTGCGCGGTGATCATGTCCACCATGCTGTTGGCGACATTCACATTAGACCCTTCTAAAGCCCCCTGTTGGATCACTCCGAGTCCATTTTCGCCCGGAATTCCTTGAAGGGGTGCTCCACTTGCGAGAGTGGGTTTATAAATGCCCTCTCCTTTTGCGTCTAAACCCTGTTCATTTTGAAATGTGACCA
>CAZBEI010000047.1:0-4302 GCA_964490895.1 uncultured Bdellovibrio sp.
TTCGTACATTAGAGGAATTAAAACAAGCGCAGCCTGATCTGATCATTATTGCTGTCCCTGATGGCGAACATCTAAAAATTTTAAGGCAAGTTTTAGAGTGGAAACCTAAACTTGTCTTTTGCGAAAAACCACTCACACTTTCCTATGGGCAATCCAAAGAAATAAGTCAAGCCTACGACAAAGCGGGAATTCCCCTCTTGCTAAATTATCAGCGGCGCTACGACGAAACAGTTTTAAAACTTCGAACTCAAATCCAATCGCATGAGTTTGGAAAGGTGCTAGCTGGGGTTGTTTTTTACTCAAAAGGGATTTTACACAATGGCAGCCATGCCATTGATTTGCTCCAGTTTCTTTTAGGCCGCCCTACTGGGCTCATTAAACAAGGCTCTCGGCATGACCTTTCGTTGCAAGACCCAACGGTGAGTGGGGCTTTGTTTTTTAAAGATTTTCTTGTTCATTTTGTAGCCGGGGATGAAAAGCACTACAGTCTTTTTGAAATTGATTTGTTATTCGAAAAAACAAGAGTTCGCTTTTTACACTCTGGGCTAGATCTTGAGTGTTCTTTGGTCAAACCAGACCCTGTGTTTGCTTCTTATCGAGAGCTTGTTTCTGCTCCTATTGAAAAAACTTTTTTAGATCAGTCACTTCTCAAAATTTATCAAGAGATTGTTTCCTATTTCAATCAAAAGCACCCTTTACAGATCTATGCCAAAGATTTGATCAGTGCCCAGTGGATTGCTGAGTCGTTTACTTGCTCTCCAGAAAACACTTATGTCCCATTGGAGGGTGACCACTCAAGAAGGCTAAAACAGTGGGTCTCGTTGTTGCACGGATGGGTTCCACGCGTGTTCCAGGCAAGGCCATGATTGATCTCTGTGGGAAACCTGTTTTGTATCACATCCTGCAAGCTGCTGTGAGAGTCTCAGAACTGGACGAGGTTTGTCTAGCCACAACTACTCTGAGTGCGGATGATGTGCTTGTACAAGTTGCAAAGGACTGTGGATTAAAAGTATTTCGCGGAGATCCAGAAAAAGTCTTAGACCGAATTTACCATGCGGCTCATATGATGGAGGCGCAGTTTATTGTAGATATTGGAGGGGATTGCCCCCTCATCGATCCCGAAATGCTGAGTTTAGCCCTTCGGAAATTTTTCAGTAATGAATATGACTATCTTTGCAATTATGATCCCCCCACCTTTCCAGAAGGCCTAGATATCAATATTATTAGTCAGGAGGCACTTAAGAGAGCCTATGACCTAGCTTTTGCTCCCTCTCAAAGGGTTCACCCCTTTAGTTATCTGACCCGACATCCAAAGCAGTTTAAAATTGGAAATTTTGTCAACGATCATGATTTATCTCAGTATCATTGGTCTCTTGATTTTCCTCTGGATGTAGAGTTTGTGAGAGCGGTTTACCAAGAACTCTATAAGCCTGGGCAACCGATTTTGATGAAACAGGTTTTAGACTTAATTGAAACAAATCCTCAAATAAAAAAATTAAATACCCAACTCATAAAATCCAAAGTCACGCATGCTTTTTGGAATTCTCCCGGAATCATTCGGGACATGCATGAGGATGTTTTGATTCTTGTAAAAATGGCGGAAACTGCTATGGTCCAGAAAAATTATCAAAAATCTTTGTCTTGTTACGAAGAGGCTAGCTGCATAGTACAGGAGCTAGAAAGGCTCGCTCGTTATACAGAAAGAGGTGTTTCGTGAAACACTGTATTATTTATAAAGAAAAAAATCGCTATTGTTCGTTCCCACATATCTCTTATGTTGATTTACAAAAGAAAAAACTTGCTGTTATTTTTAGAAGAGCAAGTCAGTTTAGTGCAGAGGCTGCAAAAAATGGGTGTGCCACTCACCACGACCCGAATTCTTCTATTGAGGTCATTTTTTCGCAAGACGAAGGAGAGAGCTGGCCAACTGAAACAATGAAAACAGTGTATCAAGGACAATATGGAGTCAATGACCCAGCATTGACACTTCTTTCTGACGAAAGTTTGCTGGCTCGTTTTGTGGCCTTAAAAATTCTTCCTACCCAAAAAGCAGCTTCTTTGACAGAACCTTTTTTTTCTCACCGTGTCGAACATGGTTTGGTGACCAATGTTGTAGGCAATTGGCTGATGCGGTCTTTTGATTGTGGAAACTCCTGGCAGGAAATGGGAGTGGCCCAAGCCACAGAAGAAAATTTTACACGCTCTTGCAGTCGAGACCCCATCATTGAAATGCCAGATGGTTCTCTATTGATGAGTGTGTACACGGGTGCCCCCAAGCGCAGCGATAGGGCATGGGTGCTTCGGTCTTTTGACCGCGGAAAAACGTGGAGAGAGCCTATTTTGATTATGCAAGACCCCAAAGGCGAATGGAGTCAACTCCAGGGCGTCAATTATAACGAAACTTCGCTGCTGCATTTTGGAAATGGGGAAGTTTTGGCTCTAGTCAGGGGAGATGGGGCATTTCACACCGAAGGCGAACTCATGCCTGTGGGAGGAGTGGGGGAGCTTTATTGCGCACGGAGTTTTGATGGAGGATTGTCTTGGACCTCTGCTATCAAAACAGGCCTTTGGGGACAGCCTGGGAGTCTTCTTTTACTTTCCAATGGGGATCTATTGGCAACGTATGGGTATCGCAAAAAACCCTACGGTGTTCGCTCGGCGATAAGTCGAGATCGAGGGTACACTTGGCAAGTGGGGCGTGAATATATCATCCGCGAAGACGCACCCACCTGGGATGTGGGATACCCTTTTTCGATCCAACTCAGGGATGGGAAAATTTTTAGTGTTTATTATTTTGTAGACCAAGAGGGCACTCGCCACATTGCCGGTACAAAGTGGGACCTTCTATGATCCGTATTGCATTTTTAGGCAGTGATAGTACACACACCGAAGCTTTTGCTAAACAAATAAACAATGAAAATAGCCCTTTTTACAATCAAGCCAGAGTGGTTTCGATTTGGGGAGAAAATCATGATCAAGCAGCCACAAAAGCGCATCTCCTAAAAATACCCAAAGTCGCCCAAACTCCCGAAGAAGCTTTAGAAAATGTGGATTTGGCCATGGTGATTGGGCGATTTGGAGACTCCCATTTTTTGCCTGCAAAAAAAGCCTTAGAAGCTGGGATCCCTACATTTGTGGATAAGCCATTTACTCTTAGCTTTAAAGAAGCAGAGATACTCGCTGATTTTGCACAGAAAAAAAATAATCTACTTTGTTCTTGTTCTCCCCTTAGATTTTGTAAAGAAGTAAAAGAAGTTCTTGCCTCTCATGATCAACTCAGACCTATGGAGTCCTTAACTGTCAGTGCACCTTTGTACTGTTTAGACCTCCAGGGAGATGCTCGTTTTAAAAGTGTGTTTTTTTATGGAATCCATGGGATCGAGGTTTTATTAGAGATTTTGGGCGATCAAGTAGAGTCCGTTCAGATTGTAAAAGGTCTCACCTCCACTGAGGTTCTTTTGCAAATGGGAGAAAAAACAGCGTTGCTCCATTTTGTAGATAGAGTAGACGAATTTTATTCGTTTCAAATATTTCGAAAACAAGAAACCCGCTTTTATTCTATTGCTCTAGATGAGAGTTATTATCCTGGATTGCTTTCCTTCCTATTAGAAGAATTTATCCACAAAAAAAGAACCATCCCTCTGAGTAGTACACTAAAGGCCATTTCTATCTTAGAAGAGGTCCAGCATGCACTTTAATTTTGCTATCATTGGCACAGGTCAGATGGCTTCTATTTACGCCAAATTACTTCGAGAGCGCTCGGATGCCAAGCTCGTAGCAGTGGCTGGGAACTCGGAAAAAAAAACCAAGGAAAAGGCAAATCAGTTTAATGTCAGAGGCTATCCCCAGGGTCAATATGAGAGTATGTTTCAGGCCCACCCTGAGATTGATGCGGTCATTGTTGCAACTCCGGAGTGGGTTCGCACAAATCCGATCGAAGCCGTCATCCGGCATCATAAACACTTGCTTTTAGAAAAACCCTTTTGTGATTCGTGGGACACAGCCAAGACTTTAGCCGCTCAACTACAAGACCATTCCCATGCTTTTGCTATTTGCCATGTGTTGCGGTATAGCCCCCGATTTTGTGCATTGTTGGATGCTGTAAAAGATAAAAAAATTGGAGAATTGCGGCATTTTTACTGTCGTAGAAATTCGAATCAGAAACGAGTACTCAGAGTGCTTGGCAAAACAGATTTAGCCTATTGGCTTTCTCCACATGACATAGATATGATTCGATGGGTTTCGGGCAGCGAAGTAAGCAAGCTCTATGCTTCAGCCCGAAATCAGGCACGTTCCTCGGAT
>CAZBEI010000048.1:0-13132 GCA_964490895.1 uncultured Bdellovibrio sp.
TAATGGACAATCTCAATACGCACAACAAAAGCTCACTCGTTGAATTTTTTGGTGAAACAAAGGCAAATGCAATTTGGAGCCGACTCAAAGTTCATCACACACCAAAACATGCAAGCTGGCTTAATCAGGCTGAGATTGGGATTGGAATTTATATGCGGCAATGTCTAGGTAAAACACGCATCCCTAATATTCAAACTCTCAGAAGTAAGACTCGTGCTTGGAATAAACGTGCTAATAGAAAAAATATAAAAATCGATTGGACGTTTACAGTAAAAAAAGCAAGGAGAAAATTCAAATTCAAAACCGCTAAGAATTAAGTGGTCGAGGTACTAGTTCTCATTTTCTACTATATGCTGATTTTTTTTAAAAAACTCTAAAATAAATACTGTAAACAATGTGTGCGTGGCCATAAAAACAAACCCCGTTCCATACACTAAAAGCAAAAGCATCTCATACTTCTTGGTGTGTAAAATTTGAAATAGGGTAAAGAAAAAAACACTGAGGTACAAATAGGCCATCACAATCTCTGTGATGTTGACAAAATTAAAAGAAACAGGGGTGAGAGACCTAAATTTTTTCATTTTTTGATTGTTTGCCCCATACTTTGGTGTTCGAACAAAGGGAGTTTTTCTCCCAAAAATCCCATCCAAAAAAGCTGAAGATGCTGTTACAGAAATACCTCCTGCTATGGGGATGCACGAAAAAATAATTTCTAAAAATCTTTTTAGTGAAAAAGAGTTGTTTTCAATCTCAGCAATCGAATAATAGACAACAAAAACAAAAATACTAAAGGCTAAACTCAAACAAATAGGCCTCACGTAATTATCTTCAGCAAAAATAAAAAGACTCACAAAACAGAAATGAATTGCAAAAAAACCCAATAGAGAAGTCATGAGTCCAGACATTTTTTCGAAAACTGAAAGATAGAGGTCGGATTTTTTCCAGAAGGAGAGCTTGCTCCTCCATATCAGCGGAATCATCTTAAGCCTTGCCTGTGTGGTGCCCTTATACCATCTGTACTGTTGGTTTTTGAAGGCTTGGACTTCGATGGGGAGCTCAGAGGGAACAACAACATCTTTTAGATAGATAAACTTCCAGTCTCGAATCACTGCTCGATAACTTAAATCCAGGTCTTCGCATAAAGTGTCAGAGCTCCATCCACCAGAATCTAAAATAGCAGTTTTTCTCCATACACCAGCAGTGCCATGGAAGTTGAAAAATTTTTTTAAAAAGAAATGGGCACATTGCTCTATGAGCCAACCATTGATCAGCACACTTTGAAACCGCGTGACGTACGAATAGTGTCGATTGATAAAACCCCAACGGGCTTGAACCATCCCAATCTTGGGATCAGTAAAATAATGGATCGTTTTTAAAAGGAAATCAGAGGAAGGAACAAAATCAGCATCAAAAATAGCAATCAGCTCACCCTGAGCTTGGTGGAGTCCCTCTTGCAATGCACCGGCCTTAAATCCTAATCTTGTTTCTCTATGTAAAAGGTTAATTTTAAATCCTTCTTTTTGATATTCTTTGACACACTGGGCCGCAAGCTGTGCTGTTTCGTCAGTGGAGTCATCTAAGACTTGGATATCCAGTAACTCTTTTGGATAATTGAGTTCGCACACAGATTTAATAAGTCTCTGTAAAACTTTTGATTCGTTATACGTTGGCAGTTGAATAGTGACTGTGGGGAGCTTTTCGAATTTCTGGTTTGGAAATACTTTCCGCCTTTTATGGAACAAATAAGCAACTATGATACAAAAACGATACCCATTGTAAAAAAACAAGGTCAGCACAAAAGCCCAACAAATAAGCGAGGAGAAGGAATCAAATAAGAGTTTTAACATGCTTAGCACAAGAGTGTATTTAACGCCTTAAAAATACAAGCCAATTTTTTCATAACGCGCCACATTCTCAGTCTGGTGTCATTATTGTTTTAATCAGATTATTCCGATAACTCATGGAGGGGGTGATTTTCAAAAATGTGGGTTAGATATTCTACCCTTGTTTTACTTTATCTTGCATTTGAGATTTTTTCACTGTGTGGCTGTGAAAACAAGAAACCCCTTCAAGGGGACTCCCCACATTTAATTCAATCTGAAATAAATCAAATTCTTAATTTTAAAATGCAAAAAGAAGATAAAGGTCGAAAATTAAAAATCAGCCCAGATTTTTCAAATATAACCAGCCGAACTAACTTTGATTTTATCATTCAACAATGCGATGAAGAATTAAGTTTTTTTATACAAGAAAAACCATTTCCAGAGAAAATACCTGCGCCTCAATGGCGGAAATTACCATGCGGATCAAAAAAAATTTCCTACACATTACAAAAAAAAACAGATGGGGATCATTTTTTGTCTTTTTTCCTTAAGGATAAAACCTCTCTGTCTTTTATCTATCCGGAAATATTTAAGATCACACTTGATTTGACCCCCCCCTTTGTTGAGTTTAAAGACATTCCACCCTCTCTTTTTAGTGGAGATTTGTTTGAACTGCAGTGGGAAGTCAGCGAAGCCCATAGCTCTTCGGAATATAAACTACAAGTGGAGTACTCCTTGGATCAGGGTGAGAGCTGGCAAATGCTCAATCAAATCATTCTTAAAACAGGATCTATCGAAAGACAAAGATTTAAGTCTGCTTGGTCCGTTCCTCAAGTGGAAAGTGCAGTGGGTCTTTTTAGAATTAAATGGGAAGATTTAGTGCATAATGAAGTCATTCGAGAAAGTAAGACTTTTATGATACTCAAAAAAAAACAAGTTGCTTCGAACCCTCGAGCACCTTCGCAAAACCATCTTGAGTGTCCAGTAAACTATGTCCTAGTGACCGCACATCCAGAAGTTGGAACAAGTCATGATTTTTGTGTTGCTAAATTCGAAATGAAGGCTCAAAGCCTTGATGGCATTGTCGAGAAAAATGGCTGTGGAAAAAATCCAAAAAAATGTGATTTCGAAAATCGTTTAGATATTAAAACGCATGTGCCGGTTTCTTCTCCTGAGGGAACACCTTGGGTGCAGATAAGTCAAGGCGAAGCGCTTGAGATCTGTCAAAATATTGGACCAGGGTTTGACCTTATTTCTAATGCGCAATGGATGAGTGTGGCGCGACTCATAGAGCAAGAAGCTAAAAACTGGAGGCTTGGTCAAGCAAGAGAAACAGAAATCAATATTGGACATTGTAATCAAAAAATACCGGGTCATTTTTTTAGCAACAATGCTCTCAGTGTTCAAGACGTAGAAGATCCATGGTCAGGAGTAGAACACGGAAATCCAAAAGATTACGAAATTTGGACACAAAAAAGAACCCATACCCTGTCCGCCAAAGAAGAAATTTGGGACTTTGGCGGAAATGTCTGGGAGTTTGTAAAAGACTATTTTTATGTTACTGCAGCCTCTAACTCTGGCCTACAGTGTTTTGAAAAAAAAACATGTTGGACTGACTATGCAAATGACCCCATCTTTACAACTGACCCACGCGCAGAAACTTTGAGAAAACAATTTTCACCTCTTTCTCATTCTCTGAGCTATGTCCAGGTGGGTGGGAAATTTTTTCCACAAAGTCCTACAAACTTTTCATCACAAGAAGATCAAGTGATGACCAGAGGAGGAAAATGGGATGGGGGCCAATTTGGTGGAATTTATGCAGCCTGGCTTTTTGGTTTGACAAAAAAATCTACTAGTTCTGAAATAGGTTTTCGTTGTGTTTATGCAACGGAAACAAACGGTTTCTAAAAAACATAAGTCAATCCGACTCCCAGGGAGCTTCCGGCACCCCCATTTTTACCTATTAAAAATTTCGAATATAAACTTTCGATGAGTAAAGCTTCTGAAAAGGAATATTTAATACCCAGCCCTGTTTGGAAGAAAAAAGCCGACCAACTCAGTTTTGACCAAGTGGGTGTGAACTCTTCGCTCAAATAAAATGTCCATTGGTAGAAAGAGTAAGAAAAAAATGCCTTTGACGGGGTCTGATAAAGATGTTGTGGATTTGATGAGGCCGTGTCAAATGCATAATTAAAACCGACATCAAAAAAAAGACTAAAAATATCGCTGAGTGGATAGTTGTAAAAAAAAGAGGTACTCCATTTCCAACCATTGGAGTCCAATCCTGGACGTCCACTGACTTTTCCATCCAAATCAGACTTCACTGGAAATGTAAAACTCATGCCTAAAGATAAATTGTCGTTTTGTTCGAGGGGTTTCCACTTAAAACTGGGTCCAAAAGAGGTCAATCCAAATTGTGCATCTGTACTGTTAGAAAACCCAATCGCACTGAAAAAAGAACTTGCTGGCTGATGAGCAGATTTTACTTCAAAATGAACACCCCCGGTAAAATCAGAGGTAATCCCAAGATGGAGACTTAAAAAATTTGACCAAAAACTAGATCTTTGGGGTTGGTCCTGTCTTGTTCCCAGTGCATCAAATCTTTTTGTTTCTGAATAAATACTCGAAAAAATTTTTAATTCTTTTTGTCCTTGGCTTAAAACAGTTCCCGTATTTGAAACATAAGCAATGGAACAAATCGAATGGCAAAAAATTAAAATTTGGAAAATAAAAATGGTTTTTAAAATCTTAGTCATTTTTCTAACCTCTGGGTGTTATCATGATAGCATGAATCCATTCCTTACTTTTTTAAAGAAAAATCTAGATTTGGTGGGTTTATTTTCTCTGGGATGGGTGATTCTAGGATATGCAGCAATGTATTGGGTTTCCTGTCTACCGTTAGGAAAACGGGCCTGGCCTTATCTTTTTTTGTATTTTTTCCTTCTGCTTGCCTCTTTTGTGATCGCGTATCTCAATATGAAATTAAAGTTCACACTCGAAAAGAAGATTTTTTTGAGTTCAGTGTTTATTATCCTTCTACTCTTGCTAGCAATCCCTTTTACAAGTCATGACGCTGTTCGCTATCTGTGGGATGGAAAGGTCCTTCTTGAGGGGTTTGATCCCTACAGAACATCCCCTTCTCAATTTCAGAAAGATTTTTTTGGCTCGTGGCCAGAAGTAAGAGACTGTAGAGAGTTTAGGACTCTTTACCCACCTCTGGCACAGGCTTTTTTTGCTTTCTGTGCTTTGTTTGGAGAAAAAAATAGTTTTTATGTTTGGAAATTGATTTTAACTCTTTTTTTTATTGGAGCATTGATTTTAGTCCGATCTTTGCTGAGGAGAAACTCCTTAGAACTATTTTTCCCGTTGGTTGTGCTTTCGCCAATCTTATTGCTGGAAACAGGCCTGGGAGCACATGTAGATTTAATTTTAGGTTTTTTTATCTTACTTGCATTCATTTTTTTTGAAAGTAAGAATTTTTTACTTTCTGGTCTTTGCTTAGGTTTAGGTTTTTGTACAAAGTTTTTGCCTGTTTTTACTTTACTGCCATGCGTGATTTATCTTTTTTGTTTTAAGAGAAAATGTGACGCTCTCTATTTTGGCTTTGGTTTTTTTGCTCCAGTTTTTTGTATCTATGGGGTAACTCTTGCATTGGGGTTCCATCCTTTTGGGGATATCCTTGCGTTTTTTGAGCGGTTAGAGTTTGGCTCTCCCATTTTTAGTACATTAAAAATATTTTTAAACTTTAATCAGATTTTTTATTTGACAATATTCTTGGCATTTTTTTTGCCGTGTCTTTTTACTTTTAAAACTAAAAAATGGGAAGTTGGTTTTGTTTTGGGATTGTTTGTTCCTGTTTTTTTTAGTCCAGTTGTTTATCCTTGGTATTTCTTGCCTCTTTCTTTTTGTCTCCCCTTTTTCCCTTCTTTTTTTATTTTTTTTTGGATGTCATTTTCTGTTTTAACTTACGAAGTCATGGATCACTTTGACTTAACGGGGGTGTGGAAACCACAGCTCTGGCCACTCCTTGTTCAGAGCTCTGTGGGGATGCTGGGGCTTATTTTAGATTGTATTTTATTTAAAAAAATATATTTATTGAAAGCTCGCGCTAGAGGCGAGACCTATAATCAATAAAATCAAAAACAGTAGTCTCAGAAGGTGTAGCCAGTGGATTGTATCGGATTTGAGTGAGGTTGTTTTTTTCTGCATCTGTTAAGGATCCATTCAAAATCTTATACGTCGTAAAATCTGCTTCTATATTCCAAAAAATGCTTCTGATCAGAGTTTTTTCGTTTTCCCATGTTTTTTTGAAAGCCTGATAACACTTGAGTTGATTTTCGAAGCTGAGCGAATCGTCTAAGCGAGAAAAAGAGCCAGGATCAATTGCTGTTGTTACAACATTGCGGTATCCAACCTCAGTAAAATAAAGAGGTCTTTTTAGTTTTTGAGACAGATTGAGTAATTTTTCTTTAATCCCTCCCCAGGCTACATCCAACTCTTCTTGCGTAGGACTGAGGCTTGTGCTTAAAGGAAAATAAGCTGAGAGACCTATGGCATCCACATCATTCCAGATGTTCAAACTTTCGATGTTTTCATTCCAATTGATCGAAAAAATCAAGGCACCCTCAAAAACTTTTCTAATCTCTCGAATGACCTTTTGCCAACGCTCTGGGTTTTGATTTAATTTTGTGAGCTCTGAGGCTATAATCAACTCTCCCATGTGCAAGCTCTGGGCTTGTGCTGCAATCAAAGTGATCCACTTCGTGTACTCGCTAAACCAGGCATTGAGATCGGTAGGTTCAAAATACCCTCTCCAAATTTCTCTGCGGCTTGGTTCGACATTTTTGAACGTTGTTAAAAAAGGTAAAAATGTAACTAAAAGTCCTTGCTCAATGGCTTTGCTTGCAATGCTAAAAGATTCATTAAAATCAGGGTAGGCATCACACACATAAATGCCACTAGAAAAATAATCACTCTGACAACCAAACACAGGAACAACTAAAAATTTTGCTCCACGTTCTTTTGTTTTACCCAGCATTTTAGACATATAAGTGCTAGATCGAGTTGTTGTATTCTGCGTGGCATTCCACTTTGTAAAAACAAACCCATCTTGGTGAGGGCTCACAAAAGAAAGGGGCTCTCTTGTCAATGGACTCGTGGATATTTTTCCACATGCGCCACAGAGGATAAAGAAGCCCGCAAAACAGATAAAGTAAAATAGTTTCATAAATAAAGTACAAGTTTCAACCCCCTTTAGTTTAAATTAAAAGAAGAACCTCAACCAGTGTGTCTTATTTGATCTGCTAGTCAATGTGGCCCTATTTAGATTCTGCTGAAAAAGTGGCTTAAAATGGGTAAAATTTATAAATGTTGAGGATTAATTTGAAAATTTCTGGTAAAAATGCGTATGGCAAATCTATCTTCATACGATCAACAAAGTTTATTTGGCACAAGCCTGATTTTGACTGATTTTTTAGAGTCAGGCGACCTGTGCTCAGTGATTCAGAAGGAAATTGCCCCTCTGATCAAAGACAGTAATTTTTCATTTTGTAAACTTTTGTAAACTTTTTCCCAGCTTTTCATGCTGCACGAACACACATGCACTTGTAAGTCCACCCCGGGCGCCACCCAAAAGCGGTCAGGGGACTCCGTTTTTACACCGAGCCTGAAGAATGAGGCTGAACAGTCACGATTTTTTTTTAAGAGCAACACTCACTCTAAAGTGCCCTCGGAAAAGAAAAACATAATATCCCAAGAGCAGTAAAACTCCCACTGCTAGAGTAGGAAGGATTGCATTGATACCCATGAGAGACATCATTCCGCCAAGCATAGAGGCAGGCATGGCGCCCATCATGGAAGCCATAAGCGCCATGCTGCTAATCATAATTGGATTGTCATGTTCTGGCTCGCCGGTATGTTCGTCTAACATTCCAGCTAACCAACCAGAGACCATGCCGCCTAAACCTGCTCCGCTCATGGCGTACATCATTGCACCCAGCATTTCAGCATTCCAAAGACCACTTCGCATCAAAACTGCCATATAAACAGTTAGTATTGAAAACACACACCCCGCAAGTCCAAGAATAATTGCAAGTCTGTTTTTCATTCGCATGGGTTGCAGATTTGTGCTCAAGCGCTTCCCGTGGCTATCGACTCTCCAGCCACAGAAGTCAATGGGTTGAATACGCTTAATTTTGACTGAGAAACGATTTGCTATCACTAAAAGACAAAGAGTTGCAAATAATGCAATGAGCCAGAGAAAGTCCCAGCGCAGAATAAAAATAAAACCAACCACTGCCGTACCCATGAGAGGGAAAGCCAGATTGACTGCGAGACTACCCATAGAAGATAAAACCCCCATGTCTAAAGTTGAGCAGGTGTCTTCCTCCATGACCGCGCCCAGGTAGCCCCCAATTTTTCCGCCTAACAAAGCTGAAAAAGCGCCATACAAAAAAAGTTGGATCATGAGCATGTCCTTAGTATTGTCCTTAAAATAAATCCCAGTCACCCAGATGAGGGCAAGCAGGCAAAAGGCAAAACTAAAAAAAACTTTAAAAATAATTCGCTTGGTAGCTTTATCACTTTGTTTTTCGCTTTGGCTTTCAGTGATGGGTTTTTTTTCCATAGGATCCTCGATTTAGGGCTTGATAGGGGTACCCCCTTATGGTACCGTGCCTATTCAAGCATTGAAAGGGGAAAATATGCCAAGACCGTCTAAAAAAGAAGTAATTCCATCCCACGAAGATCAAATCGTGCATTTAAAACGGATTGAGGGGCAGATCCGCGGGGCTATTGAGATGATTCAAGAAAGGCGCTATTGCCTAGAAATTGTGTCTTTGTGCAAAGGCGTTCGAGCGGGAGTGTCTTCTGTAGAAGAAAATATTTTGATGAAATATATCGACACTTGTTTCAGTGACACCCTTTATAGCGGCGACAAAGAAGAAAGAACAGAAAAATTAAATGAACTGAGACTTCTTTTTAAAAAGTGCCGATAGAGTTTAAGAAAGTAAGGTATGAATTCAGAAACGTTTTTTAAAGTTACATTTGCAAAGAGTAGGGAACAGGTGAGTGTTGCACATGGAACTTCGATTTTGAATGCAGGGCGCTTAAGTCATGAGATGAAGATAGAGTGTTGCGGATTGACTCCGCCCTGTGGTCGTTGCAGGGTCACAGTCATCGAAGGTGAGCACAATCTATCAAAGATCACCCCACTTGAAGCTGAGACTGCTGAGATTTTTGGGTATTTGCCCTTTGAACGAGTTGCTTGTCTGGCGAGGGTCATGGGAGACGTTCTCGTAGAAATCAGGGAGTGAGAGTAATTAATGATCGTATTTAAAACTTAAGAGGAGAATTTATGTCAGTCCCCAATCGTGTAGGATTTAGTTTTTGGAGTTTTGCAGGTGGAGTAGCCACAGGAGTAGTGATTGCTAAGTATTGGCCAACCCTTTGGGGGATGGCCAAACCCTACGCCCGCTCTGCAGTTGCCAAAGGCGCAAAAGCATTTGAAGGTGGAAAAGAGTTGGTAAAAAACAAAGCTGAGCGATTCTCAGATGTCATCGAAGAGATTAAGGAAGAAGAAGAACAGCGAAAAACAGGTGGAAAGCCAAGCAAAGGAACTCCCGCCTAAATGCGCTACTTGTTTAAAGGAAATCTCCTTGAGAGAACTGCTGAGAGCTTACTCACTCTTCGTGCCAGTAACGAAATCCTGATCCGTTACCGGGTGCCTGGGCGCTTTAAGCTTTTAGTTCCACCTCTACTTTATGCTGCAAATGCTTCTTATCGATTAAAAAATGAGATAGGGGAACTTTCTGGGATAACTCTATTTGATATTGATGAACAGTTGGGAACCCTCACAGTTCACTATGACGAAAACACTCACAGTGAAAAGAAATTATTCTTAATCTTAGATGGACTTTTAACTCCGATGCTTGCCAAATCTTCTGACAAAGAATTTGGCGCACTGATGGCAAAACAAAGAAAAATGAAATTAAAAAATGCGCTTTTTAATGTTGGAGTTGTAGTGACCACTGTCTATATTGTTTATATCCACTCAAAACTTCTGATTTTTTGGATTCTAAGTCCCTTGTCTCATTGGGCACCTCTTTTGGCCGTGATCTTTCTCATTTGGGCTCACCGTCAACCCGTGAGAAGGGGGTTAGGAATGAGTGCAACTTAAAATGGAAATTGAGATTCTTCATAGATTTGATGACAAGCTTTGGGCCTATCTTCCCGAACTCGAAGGTAACTTTGAGTTTGCCTGCTATCTTACCCAAAACTTTAAGGTCAAAGATTTCATTAGAAGCTATAAGATCCGTGTTTCAGAAGGGGTTCTCTCGCTTCACTGGCAAGAGATTTCTTTGTCCGAAGTTTTAATTCTCTTGCAAGAGCTCTCTCAGAATTTTTTAGATGAGCAGGAAAAGCTGAAATACGATCAAGCTTCAGAAATACTTTTTCAGGAATTAAGTTTTGCACTATCTACTCCAGGATTTGTGCAAGACACCATCCCGGGAGGTGCACAGGTGGGGGTCCTGGGAATGACCTGCAGTTCTTGTGCCTCAAGAATCGAAAAAATCTTAAAAAAAGTTCCTGGCATCGAAAATGCAACTGTGAATTTTTCCTCAAAGATTGCAAGTGTCGAAGGAAATGCTACTTTTGCCGAAATTTATCAAGCCATTGAAAATGCAGGTTACCAGCCTGTTAAAAAAATGCCCAACCCAGAAATAACTGTTCCTCAATCCGAAAAACCGCGCTCTCTTTCTGAAGAAATGAGAGAGCGAGAACTTACGGAGTTAAAATCTCTCAAGCGAGATACGGTGATTGCAGCGTTGCTCACTCTCCCAAGCGTGATGATCAGTATGTTTATGCTCAGTTTTGCTGGTGGACCGCTTGTGCAATGGGCACTCACTACGCCCGTGATGTTTTGGTCAGGGGCTCGATTTTTTAAAAGCGCGTGGCGACTACTCAAACATCGAAGTGCCAATATGGACACTCTCGTTGCTCTTGGCACTGGGGCAGCCTACGGGTACAGTGTTTTTGCGGTGCTTACGGGGCAAATGGATCTTTACTTCGAAGTAGCGGCCATTATCATCACCCTTCTTTTACTTGGAAAGTATTTAGAAGAACGAGCCAAAGTACACACCTCAGATTCGATCCGAAAACTCATGCAATTGCAGCCAAAAATAGCCCATGTTTTAAGAGACGGAAAAGAAGTAGAAGTAGAATCATCAAGCCTTGTACCGGGAGATTTGATCGTTGTTAAACCAGGAGAATCTATCCCCGTAGACGGCACTGTTATTGAGGGATCTTCTACATTAGATGAGTCCATGATTACAGGCGAAAGCATGCAGGTCAAAAAATCCAAAGGAGATAGCGTGATTGGAGCTACCGTCAATGGACGCGGAATGATTGTGTTTCGAGCTGAGAAAGTGGGAAGCGACACTGTTTTAGCGCGGATTATCGCACTTGTCGAAAACGCCCAAGCCTCAAAAGCCCCCATCCAGAGAATTGCGGATGCCGTTTCTGGACGATTTGTTCCAGCTGTGCTGGGCATTTCCGTATTGACTTTTATAGGCTGGCTACTTGCTGGCGCTAGTTTTGTAGCGGCCATGGCCCCTGCCATTGCAGTGCTTGTGATTGCATGTCCGTGTTCTTTGGGACTGGCAACACCAACAGGAATTATGGCTGGCACAGGTCGAGCTGCTGAGGAAGGCATTTTAATTAAAAATGCAGAGGCTTTAGAAAAAGCTCACGAAATCAATGTTTTGATTTTTGATAAAACCGGTACTTTGACGCAAGGTAAACCCAAAGTCACTGAGTTTATAAACAAGTCTTCTTTATCTGACGAAGATTTTATTCAGCTCGCAGCTTCTACTGAGCGCTATTCTGAGCACCCCCTAGGAGAAGCCGTCATTCGTTACGCTGAAGAAAGAAAAATTCCTTTACTCGATGCAAGCGGTTTTGAGTCCATTACGGGCCAAGGAGTAAAGGCGAAAGTCAAATCTTATACTGTGACAGTGGGAAGTCTCGAGATGGTACAAAGCTCTCAAGAATCCAAGACGCCCTTTCTCACGGCTGCAAAAGTGATTCGAGATAGAGGAGAGACTACTATATTTACCTCAATCAATGGGAAGGTAGCTGGAGTGATGGGAATCGCAGATTCTCTAAAACCCACATCAAAAGCTGCCATTGAGAAGCTTAAGCAAATGAAAATTAGGCTCGTTATGGCAACTGGAGACAATCTCGAAACAGCTCAAGCCATTGGAGCCCAATTGGGTATAACAGAAATTGCTGCTGGGATGTCTCCCGAAGGAAAAGTAAAATTGATTGAAAGGTTAAAGAGAGAAAATCTTCATGTAGGAATGGTGGGAGATGGCATTAACGACGCTCCAGCGCTTGCTGCTTCTGACGTGGGATTTGCAATTGGCACCGGGACAGATATTGCGATGGAGTCCGCTCAAGTGACTCTCATGAAAGGAGATATTGCCAAGGTTGCAACGGCAATTGACCTTTCGAAAGCGACAATGAGAATTATAAAGCAAAATCTATTTTGGGCTTTTTTTTATAATACCTTAGCAATCCCCGTTGCCGCACTGGGACTTCTTTCTCCAATGATCGCAGCAGGAGCCATGGCTACAAGCTCCGTATCTGTTGTGTTGAATTCTTTAAGGATGAAAAAATATAAAATACAGAGGCAAGAACCATGACTCAAAACGCAGTCACATTAGAACAGGAAGTTAAATTATCAGACCGACTGGAGGTGGCTACAAATCAAACTGGATTTTTACACTCCCTACAAAAACAACTCGATCTCACACAAGAAGAGTTCGAAGAGTTGAAAGACCAAGTATTTATTCAATTTCAAAGTTTTGTCAAAGACCATCCTGAGATTAAAGGAGAAGCCCTACGTAGTGCTTTTGCCCAAGAACTGATCTGCGCTTCAGCACGTAAGTCCGCTATTGTTGGAGCTGCAACATCAATCCCGATTACTCTCCCTTTTGTTGGAGCACTTCTCCCTTTCATGTTGAGGCTTGGTATTTTATTTTCTTTTACAGCTAGAGTTCAGCTAGAACTCATTTTCTCGCTTGCTGCTCTTTATGATTACCCATGGAAAGGAAAAGAACTCAGTTCTATCGGGTTTGTTTTAATTGGGCTCAGTGACTATGAGGATGTAAAAAGCTATGCTGCTAAAATGGGGGTCAAACTCACCGTTAAGAAATTTGTAGGAAAACTCGCTGGCCTTATCACTCTTGAGCTTGCTTCATCGGTTTCCTCTGCAATGATGACATCCATGATGGGAAATAGTATCGCGC
>CAZBEI010000049.1:0-20989 GCA_964490895.1 uncultured Bdellovibrio sp.
CGGAGATCTCCTTCAGAGTGTGCAGACACAACAGGAAGGTCTGAAACCAAAAATTGACGAAAATGCAGATAACACAGATATCATAGACGCTTTAATTCAAGCCCCCGCAATTCGGGTCACGGCTACTGTCAATAAAAAGGCCCTTCTTTCGCAAGAGTTTCTTTACGGGTCTGACCTGCAATACTCGTCTTTTTATTTTAAGGACTATGATCTCTATCTGCAGAGCCTAGCGCTTGGGCACATTCCAGCTCGCTTTCGCATAGCGGGTGACGAGTTGCAACTCGTGGCTGATAACCAGAGGCTTTTTCCAAGCAATGTCAATCACCCAGAACAGCTGCTGAGTCGATTTAAAATTTTAGAAGACAAGGGTGGGATTTTAAAAATCACTTCAGGAAATGCAGGAGTGTATTTGAGTTTGCTTTTTGCCGCGCAAGGGGGCTCTAGTGGTGTGGCGCGAGATTCGTGGATTCGCTCCTTTGAATATATTGTAAAAGACCAGATTATTTTACAACAAAGCTCTGTGATGATGTCCGATGGTGTGATTGCTGAGTTTATGGAGTCCATTCAGCCTGCGGCAGCCTTGGCACCAGGGGCTCAGTTCGAAAAATTTGAAATGAATCCAGACGACCCTGTGGGGGCGGCGGAGGGTCCGGCTGCAAGGTTTCGATTTTTGAAAGGCGAAACCATTTTTGACGGAGAGAAAAAACTCACCTTTGCTCAACATTTTGATATTAGCGCGCCAAATGACACCATTGACTGGTATGTCACTCCTAATATCCCGGAGGAATATCTCGAACCCGTGCGACTTGCGGTGGTGGGTTGGAATCGGTATTTTGCCAAATTTTCCGGCATTGACCGCGAGGTTGTAAGATTTCTAGGAAAACTCCCAGAGGGAGTTTTTATTGGAGACCCGAGATTTAATGTCATCAACTGGGACAGCCGATTAATTGCAGGAGCGGCTTACGAAAGTCAGGCGACTGATCCTCGCACAGGCAAGCAAAGCCATAGTTTGATCTATATGCCAGCAGCTTGGGTTACGATTGGGACAACCTATTGGAAAAATGGCCAGTATTCCGATCCTCTTGAAAAACTTTTGCGGGGCTCTAAGTTTAATTGTATGAGAAACCTGCGTGCTGCAGCTTCGCTCATTGCTTCGGGTCGAATAGACGCCGATCATGTAAAAGAATTTGGAAAAGAGCTTCTAAAAGGCACTCTCTTTCACGAAGTGGGACATGCTTTAGGGCTCGCGCATAATTTTAAGGGTTCCTTGAGTTTTGATCGCACTCAGGCTCATCCCATATTCTCTACTTCTATTATGGATTATAATGATTTCGAAATTGAGAGAGGAGCATTTCAAGGAGTGCATTCGCAAGATGGGCCAGAGCTCGAGTACGACAGACAAGCCTTGGATGCGCTTTATAATAAGATGAAAGATTTGCAAACCTCTGCCGTTGTTCCAGTTTGTAACGACGACGAGGCGGATCGAGAAGACGGTGGCGTAGACCCTCTGTGTGTTCGTTATGACATTGAAAAAGATCCAACCTTGTCGGTCAATACAGCTTGGAACCGGGTTCAAGAAAAAAGCCTGACGGGTGGTGACACCTCCCTTGCCCAGGCCCTACAAAATGTTGTGGAGAGGGTTTTCTCTGAAAGTGAGTTGCAAAAAGTGAGTAGTGAGGGAGCATTATTATCTTTAGAATCGGAACTCACCCAGTCTCTGGGAGGTTCCATGGGATTTTATATTCTCTCCGGAAAAGCCAGTCTTTCTCGAGCAGTGCGAACCAACGTCAAATCCTTACTCCTTTTTAGTGAAGGGGTTTTGCCAGAGGCCTATTCTGAACGTGAGATGAGAGAGAGAGCTTTTGCGGGCGTACAAAAATCGCTTGGATCTTTTCGCTTGAGTGAACCGGTCGTGGAGTCCTTACAAGCAGTGAGTAAAAAAGCAGCCGAGTCTATTTCTAAAGCTCCCTATGTTCAGACTCTTTCGCAAGAGGCCCAGGAAAAAGCCCGTGCGCGAGTGATCCAAAAAGTCACTGGGGTGGCGGATACATTTGAAAAAAACACGGCTTCCGGGCTTCCACGCTTGAGAGAAATGGTTTTGTCTGCACTCACGCGTCATGAGAAAGTTCCCTTTTTCTTTGGGAAATTGGGAGACAGAGAACTGGACTATGAAAGCAGTGTCATTGCGATATTAGCGGATACTGTCGGAGATGGAGCCAAGTTTACACAAAATGAACGCATGGCTGCAGCCAAATCATTGATCACTTATCGGGGGCGATTGGATGTCAATGAAATCATAACCCGGCTCAATGAAAAAGTGGGGGCTGAGCTTAAACAAGCTAAAAGCAATGCAACTCGCGAAAATTCTCAGGCCATTCTAGGGGTGTTGTTGTAGGCGTATAATCTCTCTAGTCAAAGCCCGGCTTTTAAGGTATACCATTTTACTCAAATGGAATCCCTTGCCTCACAGAAGTTTTTTATCAAAACTTTTGGCTGTCAAATGAACGAAGCCGACACTACACAGATGAGTGTGCTTTTGACGGAACAAGGCTATACGCCCTCTCAAACTGCACAAGACGCCGATGTTATTATTATAAATGGCTGCAGTGTAAGGGAAAAAGCGGTACACAAAGCACTTTCTGCCCTCGGAGAGTTTCACCAGATTAAAAACAAGCCTCTCATTGGTATGGGAGGGTGTGTGGGGCAACTTGAAAAAGAGAAATTATTTAAACAGGCCCCATATTTAGATTTTGTTTTTGGCCCTGATGCAATACCCCACCTGCCTGAAATTTTATATCGCGTAAAAAATGGCGAGAGGCGTGTCCTTTATACTGATTTTGATTCGAGTGAAAACTACTCTACAGAAACTAAGGTGCTTGCCCCCAAGGCTCAAGCTTTTGTCAACATCATGAAAGGCTGTGACAAGTATTGCAGCTATTGTATCGTGCCTTTTACGAGAGGGAACGAAAAATCTAGGCTCATTGCAGAAGTTCTAGAAGATGTCGTCCGCCTGGTCGCCAGCGGTGTTCGAGAAATCACCCTGCTCGGGCAAAACGTCAATTCTTTTGGAAAAGGAAATAAGAACACGTCTGGTCGCGAACCTCGCGCGCTTCATAATGTGATTGGGCGAGTGGGTCCTGAGGAAGACGAAGAAAACTTTCCGCAGCTTCTCAGAGCCTTAGACCAAGATACTCGCCTCAAAGACTTGCAACGCATTCGTTTTACTTCGAGTCACCCCTTGGATTTTAGCAATGAACTCATTGACTGTTATGCTCCGCCCGAGAAAGGTGGAGTGACAAAATTAGCAAACCATTTGCATCTGCCCGTGCAAAGTGGATCAGATAGTATTTTACAAAAAATGGGAAGGCATCATAAAATCGAAAACTATATTGTACAAATGGATCGGCTGCGTGAGATGAGTCCAGAGGTCGGGCTTTCGACAGATATTATTGTCGGATTTCCGACAGAGACCGAGCAAGATTTCGAAGCTACCCTCAAACTTTTAGATCGAATTCAATGTGACAATATCTATGCTTTTGCTTACTCTCCTAGGCCTGGCACACGAGCTGCAAAGCTTGCAGACAATGTTTCAAAAGAAGAAAAAAACCAAAGACTTAACCATATTTTAAAACACCAGCTTGAGATTGGAAAAAATCGCTACGCCACTCGAGTGGGCAAGGTGATGGAAATTTTAGTAGAAGGAGTGGCAAAAAATCAAAGTTTAATCCATCGTTCTCAAGGGCAGGGGCAAGTTTGGATGGGGCGCTCGAGTTGCAACCGAGTGGTGAATTTTATTGCGGAATCTTCGAGAAACTTACAGGGAAAATTTTTTAATGTAAAAATTATAGCGGCGTCCCCTCTTTCGCTCACGGGAGAAGTTTTAGTATGATTTTACCTCACCATGGAAAGTGGCCAAAAATTCATGAGACGGCTTTCATTGCCCCCTCAGCCGATATCATTGGAGAAGTCGAAGTTGGAGATCACTCAAGCGTCTGGTTTCAGGTCGTGATCCGAGGGGATGTCAATTTTATTAAAATCGGAAATCACACCAACGTTCAAGATCACTGCATGTTTCATGTCACTCGAGATGTTTCGCCGCTTATTGTTGGAAACGAAGTCACAGTCGGACATCGGGTGACTCTGCATGGATGTAAAGTTGGAAATCTTGTATTGCTCGGGATGGGGGCAACTATTTTAGATGACGCTGAAATTGGAGATGAGAGCGTGATTGGAGCAGGAGCCCTCATTACAAAAGGTATAAAAATTCCACCTCGCAGTTTAGTTTTGGGAGTGCCGGCAAAGGTGGTGAGGACCTTAAAGCCAGAAGAGTTGGCACATTTGTCAAAAAGTGCTGCTCATTATGTTCAAGATGCAAAGGAGTATCGAAGTTTTGTGAGAGGTCCAGGGAAACTTGGGAATTCGGATGAGGATTTGGAAATATGAAAGACATGCCCGAAGCTTTGACCTTTGATGATGTTTTACTTTTGCCAGCTTACTCTCAGGTTTTACCCTCACAGGTGGATTTGAGGACAGTGCTCACTCGAAAAATAAAACTCAATGTTCCACTTTTATCAGCCGCTATGGATACTGTGACTGAAAGTAAAACAGCTATCATTATGGCTCAAGAGGGGGGCTTGGGTGTGATCCATAAAAATCTCACTATTGCAGCCCAAGCACTCGAAGTAGAAAAAGTGAAAAAAAGTGAGTGGGGAATGATTTTAGATCCCATCACGATTGAGCCCAAGGCTAAAATTTCTGAGGCTCTCAAGCTCATGCAGACTTATAAAATCTCAGGTGTGCCAGTGACGACTCGTGACGCCAGTGGATTAAAACTCCAAGGCATATTGACTAATCGAGATTTACGGTTCGAAACAGATTTGGAACAATCGGTTGAATCTAGGATGACAGCACTTCCACTGATTACGGTCCCTGAGAAAACGACTTTAGAGCAAGCTAAGAAAATTTTAAAAGAAAACCGAATCGAAAAACTCCCTGTCGTAGACTCTAAAGGCTATCTCAAAGGACTCATCACGATCAAAGATATCAAGAAGTTGGAGATGTTTCCCCAGGCTTGCAAAGATCAATTTGGACGATTGCTTGTTGGAGCAGCTGTTGGTGTAGGCGAAGAAAGCAGACAACGCACCGCTGCTTTAATCGAAGCTGGGGTAGACGTCTTATTTGTGGACAGTGCTCATGCACATTCTAAGGGTGTCTTAGAGATGATCAAATATCTTAAAAAACATTTTGCAGGGTGTATCCAAGTAGTGGGTGGAAATGTCGCGACCTACGATGGAGCAGCAGCTCTCATTGAAGCAGGGGTAGATGCAATCAAGGTGGGAATTGGGCCAGGATCCATTTGCACGACACGCGTCATCTCTGGAATTGGAGTTCCGCAGCTCTATGCGATTTCTGAGGTTTCGAGAGCTGCAAGTGTGAGTGGAGTTCCGATTATTGCAGATGGAGGTATTAAATACAGCGGTGATATTACAAAAGCCCTTGCAGCAGGGGCCCATACGGTGATGCTTGGGAGCTTGTTTGCGGGCTCAGACGAAGCACCCGGAGAAGTCATTTTATATCAAGGCCGTTCTTTCAAGGTCTACCGTGGGATGGGCTCTTTAGGCGCGATGTCGCAAGCTCAGGGCTCCAAAGATCGGTATTTCCAAAATGAAGTGGACGAAGTTTCGAAACTTGTACCCGAAGGCATCGAGGGACGTGTGCCGTATCGTGGAAGTTTGTCTTTTAATATTCAACAAATTTTAGGAGGACTGAGAGCAGGGATGGGCTACTGTGGTTCCAAGGATATTTTGACTCTCCAACAAGTAGCAAAGTTTGTAAAAATCACAAACAGTGGACTCATCGAAGGTCATCCTCACGATGTCATTGTGACCAAAGAAGCTCCTAATTACCGACTCCATTCGACATGAATCACTCCATGCCTAACTCCAAGCCTAAAGCGAGTGTTCTTATTTTAGATTTTGGTTCTCAATATACCCAGCTCATCACGCGTAGAGTGAGAGAGCTCGGGTTTTATTCTTATATTTTAAGAGGGGATAGCCCACTTGGCAAAATTGAAAAACTCAAGCCCAGTGCGATCATTCTTTCGGGTGGACCTGCCTCTGTGTATGAAAAAGGGGCTCCTCAATTGCCGAAGAATTTTTTTGAACGTGAAACTAAAACCCCCATTTTAGGCATTTGTTATGGAATGCAGCTTTTAGTGAAAGCTTTGGGTGGAAAAGTACAAAAAGCCAGTCAAAGAGAATATGGCAGAATGTCGATTGAGTGCGATCGTGAGTCTCAGATTTTTCATTCTCTATCCAATAAAAAAATCTCTGTCTGGATGAGCCATGGGGATGAGACAGTGAGAGTGCCTCCCGGGTTTTCGTTGTCTGCAAAAACAGAGTCTGGAGCCATAGCAGCCATCGAAAATACTTTACTTAAAATTTATGGACTTCAATTCCATCCCGAGGTGAGTCACACAGAGATGGGGATGGATATTTTAAAAAATTTCCTGGGCCATCTTTCGGGATTGTTCCCTGATTATTCGATGTCCCATGTCTCTCATGATCTGGTAGAGCGGATTCGAAAAGAAATAGGGTCAAAAGACCATGCTCTTTGTGCTTTGTCAGGTGGTGTGGATTCAGTGGTGGCAGCAGCTTTACTCCATAGGGCCATTGGCGATAGGTTGCACTGTGTTTTTGTGGACCATGGGTTGCTCCGGTTCAAAGAAAGCGCACGAGTGATGCATGCTTTTCGGGAGAGCCTGCAACTGCCTGTAAAGTGTGTTGACGCTTCAAAAATATTCTTAAAAAAACTAAAAGGAGTGGTGGATCCGGAGAAAAAAAGAAAAATCATCGGGGCAGAATTTGTCTCCGTATTTCGCAAAGAGGCACTGAAAATAAAACCCAAACCGAAATTTTTAGTCCAAGGGACACTCTATCCAGATGTCATTGAGTCAAGTTCGTTTGGTCAAAAACATTCCGTTACGATCAAAACACATCACAATGTGGGAGGATTGCCAAAAAAATTGGGATTTGAACTCATTGAGCCCTTGCGGGATTTGTTTAAAGACGAAGTGAGAAAACTGGGAGCCGAGCTCGAGGTGCCAAGCGAGTTTCTAAAACGCCATCCGTTTCCTGGGCCGGGCCTGGCTGTTCGGATTTTAGGAGCGGTGACAGTGGAGGCGCTTGAGATTTTGCGTCACGTAGACGAGGTTTTTATTAGCTCTCTCAAAGAAGAGGGCTTGTATGATCAGATTTGGCAGGCATTTGCAGTTTTTTTGCCTCTCAAAAGTGTCGGAGTTCAGGGCGATGGCAGAACCCACTCATTTGTCGTGGCGCTACGAGCAGTGACTTCTTTTGATGGAATGACGGCAGATTGGTTTGCGTTTTCTCCTGATGTTTTGGCTCGCATTTCGAATCGGATTTGCAACGAAGTGAGAAGCGTGAACCGTGTGGTCTATGATATTTCGTCCAAGCCTCCGGCTACGATTGAGTGGGAGTGATTAGGAGTTTGGTCACAAGATTCTGTAGAAAAAAAACTAGGTCCTATTACTGCACTGCCATGGCAAAAAGGGCTGAGCGAAATCGGACTGAGTGGATGAGGCAATCCAATAGCACAAGCTACCTAGAGCTGCCCTTTTTTTGCAAGTATTTTAGTTACTCAAATTCCATTCCCAGCTATATAATGAGTGACAATGTCCTACAAAATTTTAGGAGTGGCTACACAAGGCACGGGCAAAGACGACGAGGCGAGACTCAGGAGTTTGTTAGAAAACTTTAATGCTGAGTTTTTTCCCTTTGTTCAAGAAAAGAAATTTGAAAGTGGTTGGAGGTTGTTTTGGAAAATTTGGAAAGAAAAACCTGATCTTGTTGTTTTAGAGGGAACGGGGCTTGCCGGCGGGTTGGCGCTTTTGGCTGTGAGATTTTTGCGAAAAATCCCTTATATTTTAAGCAGTGGCGATGCAGTGAGCGCCTTTGTGGGCAGCCAGCACCCTTTTCTAAAACTCTTCTTTTATTGCTACGAAAAAAAACTCACTCAAAAAGCCAGCGGTTTTATTGGATGGACACCCTATCTTTCAGGGAGAGCACTCAGCTTCGGCGCAAAAAGAGTGATGACGGCATGCGGCTGGGCTCCTTATAAAATGACGCAGTCAGAATCTTTGCGCTACCGCAGTTCAATTCGAAATGATTTGAGTCTCCCAGAAGGTGCTTTTGTGATTGGAATTGTAGGATCTTTGGCTTGGAATAAGAGAGTGGGGTTTTGTTATGGTTACGAGCTTGTGAGAGCCATGCAGAGGATTACGAGAGAAGATATTTTTGCTCTCATTATTGGAGATGGGGCAGGCCGAAAGCACTTAGAGGAGTTTGCAGGCCGAGAATTAGGAAAAAAAATCATTTTTACTGGAAAAATCCCGAGAGAAAAAATCCCACATTATCTTGCGGCGATGGATTTGGCGAGTTTGCCTCAAAGTGTAGATCAGGTGGGAGGTTTTAGGTACAGCACCAAGTTGACAGAGTACATGGCTGCAGGCTTGCCTATTGTGATGGGGCAAGTTCCCATGGCCTATGATTTGCCAGGGCATTGGTTTTGGCGTCTGCCTGGGGATACGCCTTGGTCGGAGGCTTATGTGAGCTCACTTGCGAGTTTGCTTGATTCTTTGACTCACGAGCAGATCAAAGAAAAATCATCTCATGTTCCACATTCGCTCCCTCAATTCGAAAAAAAACCTCAGGTCGAAAGAGTGAGCGAGTTTATAAACGAAATTTTGAATGCTGCTTCATAAAAATGGATAAAAAAAAACTCGCCTTAGCAATCCATGAATTAAATCCGTGGGGAGGACACGACCGCTCTACTTTAGAAATTGCCCGCAGGCTCAGTCATTTTTTTCCGATGGATGTTTTTTCTTACAGTATTGTGGATCCAAGCAAACGAGATGCTTGGGCTCCATTTGAATTTCTTCAAGTCAAACCTTTTATAAAAAGACCAGCTATTTCAATGATCAGTTATTTTTATTTAGCCAGTCTTTATCAGTTTGGTTTATTGCCTCTTCTGAAAAAGCAAAGCAGACCCCTTGTTCATGCAACGGGAGCCTGTTCTTTGGTGAGCGATGTGATCCAGGTGCAATTTCTAAATTCTGCTTGGAAAAAAATAAAATCACAGCTGGAGTCTACTCAAGGCGGGCTTATTAAAAAAATCTACCATGATTTTTTACTCTCTTATGACATCTGGGTGGAAAAACAGGTTTTCAAACCCCACAAAACTTATATTGCGATTTCTCATCAAGTGGAAAAAGAATTAAAAGATGAGCTTGGACTTACACAAAATATCCATGTCATCCATCATGGAGTAGATCTGGATGTTTTTCGACCTCTTGGGGAGTCGTACGAATTAGAAAGAAAGATCTTGAGACAGGGTTTAGGGATATTACCTGAAGAAATCGTGATCTTGTTGGTTGGGGCCTATGAGCGAAAAGGATTGGCGTATGTGATTGATGCAATGGGGTGTTTGGGGGCAGAACTTCGAAAAAAAACCTGGCTTTTAGCTATTGGCAAGGGAGATCGATCAAAATTTCAACACAGGGCAGCAAAACAAAATGTCTCAGACAGAATCGTCTGGATCGATCATGCTAAAGACATCGCTCCTTATTATCGAGCGAGCGATGTCTTCTTGCTTCCCACTTTGTATGAGCCCTTTGGGCTGGTCATTTTAGAGGCCATGGCCTGTGGGGTCATGCCACTGGTTTCTAAGTGTTCTGGTGGGGCAGAGCTCATTCAAAATGACGAGAGTGGACTCCTCATCGAAAACCCACAAGATGCCAAAGAGATTGCATCGCTTTTGGCCAAAGCGATCCAAAATCGAGAGATGAGAAAGAAGTTGGGTCAAAATGCTAGAAAAGTCGCAGAAAAAAGGCCTTGGGATCAAGTGGCCAAAGAATATGCTTCAGTTATAGAGCCATTGTTGATAAAATCTTAAGTCATGGGGATCTTATCTTCTGATTGGAGTTTTGTAGTGCTGATTCAATTTTTTTGGCCAAAAATTTTTTTCTCTATTTTATGTGGAGGAATTATTGGGCTTGAAAGAGAACTTAAAAATAAATCTGCTGGGATGAAAACAAATATTCTTATCTGCGTGGGCTCAGCGCTTTATACAGCCGTTTCGGTTTTGATTGCTGCCACTGAGGCTAAAAATGGCCACTATGGAGATCCCGGCCGCCTTGCTGCTCAAATTGTATCTGGCATTGGCTTTTTGGGGGGCGGGACAATCATGCAATCTCGAGGAGCAGTGCAGGGCTTGACCACTGCAGCCACAATCTGGGTGGTCGCCGCCATTGGGGTTTGTGTTGGGATTGGGCATGCAGATATCGCCATCCTAAGTTCTATTACCGTTGTTTTGGTCCTCATTGGCATCGGGATCTTCGAAGAACGAGTTTTAAAAAAAAAGTATGATAAAAAGTATGATAGATAGGCATGATCCAGCGTAGAGTGATTATTAAAGGTCAAGTCCAGGGTGTAGGATTTAGAGCTGCAACTTTGAGAGAGGCCAAACACAATCCTGGCCTGAGGGGCTATGTACGCAATCTCTCACATGGAGAGGTCGAAGCTGTATTTGTGGGTGAGGAGAGCTGTGTACTAAAATTAGTCGCATGGTGTCAGGCGGGTCCTGCTTCTGCACGGGTGACAGAGATCGAAGTTTACGAAGAAAAGTGGAGTGAGGAATTACCACTTTTTAGCATCACAAGAGAATGAGTGAGCATTAAAATTAACTTGCAAAACCGTGGGGTTGTCATTAGCGTAAAAGAATGGAGCATGAGTCATGACTAAAGCTGATTTGATCAATGAGATTGCAGAGAAAGCCCATCTTCAGCACAAACAAGCTGAGCTTGTGGTCAATATGGTTTTTGACATGATGTCAGATGCCTTAAAAAAAGATGATCGCATCGAAATCCGTGGCTTTGGGTCTTTTGTGAATCGTTGCTACGGCAGTTATCAAGGTCGAAATCCAAAAACGGGTCAAATGGTCCAAGTTCCACCCAAGAGAGTTCCTTTCTTTAAAGTAGGAAAAGAATTAAAAGAGATGGTGGACCATATGGACTCTGGCCGGTCCAAATAATCAGAATTTGAGCCAAAGTAAAATCAAACACCCTCCTGTAAAGACCACCCGATAGACTAGAAAGCCTTTTGTTTTTTTGGTCTGAGCTTGCTTCATCAGGCTCCCGATGACAAGGATTCCCGTCAGGCAGGAGACCGCTACAGTCACTCCAAAAGTAAAAAGACTTAAATCTGTATTGTGAACCAAATGGCGGTAGTGGAGAGTGTTGAAAAGAAGGATGGGGAATGAGGAATAAAATGAGTACTTCAGAGCTACTTCAAGGTGATACCCGCGACTTAAGCCACCGATCATGGCACTTGCCATCCTCCCGCATCCTGGGACAAAGCTGAGCGTTTGTATAATGCCTATCCAAAGGGCATCCCAGATATTCCAATCAAACATTCCTTTTTGTTTTCTTGTGTAAAAACCTGCGCTCCAAAGTGGGAAAGCAAAAAATAAGACACTCAAAGAAATCCAATAGGGATTTTGAAAAAGAGTGAGCAAGTAGGTGTGTGCATAAGGGAATAGAAGAAAATATGGCAAAAAGCTGATCAAAATAAAAAAAGGAAGCCTTTCGTCTAAAGTCATGGGTCGTTTTCTAAATAGGATGACCTGCACAAAGGAGGAGAAAAGACTTGCCCAGTCATGTCTAAAATAAAGAAGGAGAGAGATCAAAGTTCCCAGTGAGCACGCTTCTAAGAAAGCATTCGGAGCTTCTGGCCAATTTAGAAACCGAGGGATTAAAATCATGTGGGCTTCGGAAGAAACCGGGAAAAAATCGGTAAAACTATAAATAACGCTGAGGACAATAGATTGGAAAGTGTTCATGTCTGACTTAAAACTTAGCATATTCTTTTTGTAATTCATAAAAAATAGGGTTAGATTTACGTGGGGGTCTTTTTTATGACAAAATTTTTATTTATTTCTTTATTTGTTTTGAGTCAGGTGAGTTTTGCAGATCATGGTGCTGTTACAAAAGCCTGTTGGGTCAATCAAGCTTATCATTTTTCTCCATATGAAATAGATTGCTGGGCCATGCACGACGCTGTGCAAACGATTTTACCAACGCTTGAGGCAAAATACTACAGTGTGCGCTGTCAAGACCCTTATTATGGAGGCATCTCGGTTGCTTTTAGTTCTTTGCAAGAAGCGCTCACACCGCAGTGTCAGAATTTAGTCGACGCCTATTGGCAATCCGAGCAAATTACGCTTTACCGTGATCCGAGGTATTGTCCTTATATTGCAGATGCCATGGAGCGTCTTTTATCTACACTCGCTGTGAGAAATGTACAGTACTATATATTTTGTAATCCAAACTCTACTGGGTTTATTCAATTTCAATTCGAAGCCCTAGTGCCGGCATCACCACCTCCAGAACAGGAAATTCCCGCTAAGAGTCCCTAAAAACAACCAATACAGGTTGGCTGTTTCGTAAATCAAAAGAGTCAGAAATTAATCTATAAGGCAAAGTAAGATTTTCTTTTTCCGGAATGTGTGCTACGTGTCACATAACCCGGAGGAGGTTCTTATGAAAAAAATAGCATTGTCCTTGTTAGCATTTTGTATGGCATACGGAGTTTATGCAGATGATGAGCCAACGAGAGTGAATGGGCACCAAGTTGAAACATTTAAACTTTTGATAGCAGCGCAACGGCCTGCTCCTGCAGGCACCCCTGTTTCTCAGGATTATCTTGAGTTAAAACTTGATAAAATTAACCATCTTGCAACCCTTACAGAAGTGCTCCGACCAAACGAAGTTTCAGGCGGTGGTGATCTCGATATAAAAGAGCTTAGGCAAGGTAAGCGAGAGTATTCGCTAGGAGAGTGGGAGTATAAAGATGCTTCGCATAAGGCAAAGAGCGTAAAGCTTTTAAGTGGAAGTAAAAAGTATGACTCCTTAGTGATTTCGGACCTAAGAGAACTCAATATACCACATGACTTTGATTTAGTTGTCCATGAGAAAGTGAAACAGAGAAGAGAGTTAGTGGAGCATGCATATTTTGGTACTATTTTTACCCCAGATCCCGTTGTGGATGGAGCGCCGAATCCTGCTTTTACAAATTGTACAAAGCTTGAGGGCAAAGTCCGCATGCTTACAGATAAGGTAAACAACAAATTAGGTTTTTGTCGTTTGGGCGGTTTAGGTGGTGATGCACCGTTGATCGAAGCATACACGTTCTATCGGGCTACCGTTCGTAAAGAGAGACCTTTAGCAACTGAAAAATATTTAGAGCATCCAAAGGTAGTACTTCCTTATGATCTTCTTTACAATCCAGAGCTTGCAGCGCAGAGGTATTGTGAACATCCTGCAGTGGGTGGAAAAATTGAAGAATATAAAATGCGTCCTCTGCCGATGGAGAAACTAGAACTGGTTTCTGTTTGCGTGTTTAAGAATGATAGCTCAAAAATAGGTGCGCAGACTTTGTACAATGGTCCCAATGCAAGACCTAATGCAGAGCTCACTCGAATTTTAAAAAATGCAAAGGAGTGATTAATAAGCAAGGGTCTCAATGGTGGATTCTATTCCCAAAGCGCTACTAAAAATCCACCGAGCCCTGCACCGGTGAGTTTTACGGCCAGTGCGCCTTTTTGGTAAAGTTCTTTTTCAAGCGCTTTGGCTTGCGGTGGGAGAAGCTCCCAGGATACAAAGCAGCCCTGTGCTTTTTTCATTCCCTCTTTGAGAAATAAAAGGGCTTGTTTTTTTTGATTTTGATTATAAGTGTTTAATCCTTGTAAGCAGAGCTCTGTGGCTTCTTTCATGGTTTGATCTATTTTTTCGGCCTGTTCAAAGTTTTGGGCAAGTCTGTTTTTGACCTGAGCAATGCATACTTTGGTTTGCTCTCGAACTCCTGTGTCATGGAAAGTAAAGTGAGGCAAGGAGGAGATGGGCAATAAGGTGGGGCCTTTGTCAATTTGATACAACACCGGTTTTTGATTTAATAAAACAACAATGTCTAACCCACTGCTTTTTCCATGAAAAAAATTTTCCAAGTTTCTTGCAAATTCGAATTCTGAGTTTAAATCAACACCCAGCCATTTTGTAAGCGCCACACAAAGGGCCGCAGATGATCCGAGGCCTGCTCCAATGGGGATCGTGCTTGTGATTTTCAAATTTCCGAGAAAGCCTTCGGTGTGACCAGCCAAAAGCTCTTTGAGAGAGGCTTCGAATTTTTTAGGTTCTATAGACAGAGGAGCATCGCTTTTTTGATAGGTCAAAGTCAGAGAAAATTCAAAAAAAGGCAATGCTAAAGCAGGCACACCGCGAAGCACAGCATGCTCTCCAGAGAGGATCCATTTTGCAGGCAGAGTGATTTCGAAGGGACTCGGGGACATGGGAAAAAGGTATATATCTAAACTTCGCAAACCACAATCTTAAGAGGAGGACGTCCATCGAAAGAAGGAAAATCGCTTTCGGGTGTGAGCGTCTGTAGAGAGCTAATGGGCCTTCCTGCCTTAGCGGCGCAACGCTTGAGTACCTCTATCCAAGTGTCGAGTCCTACCGATGGGACGTGGTTAGTGGCAATAATTCGTCCCCCTTTGGGCTTGGCAATGAGAACTGCCGACTTAAATAAGCCAGGATAATCACTCGCGACATCCACTGCTCCAAATGAGCCTTTGGACCAAGCGGGGGGATCAAGAAAAACAAAATCAAACTCACGCTGTTCAAATATTTTAAATTTTCGCATTCGGTTGTGGCGCCCTCCTGGGTGTAACCCTGCAAGTTGTCGCATCACTGGTAAACAATCCTCATGGATGAATCTAAATCGGTTGTCTTCTATTTGCCAATTTTTATTGAGAAGGGCGTTCTTTCGGCCCACTTCAAGATTCGAAGACGCAAAATCAACGTTCCAAACTTCGCTAGCACCTCCAGCTGCAGCACAAATGCCAGCAGAGCAGGTGTAAGAAAATAGATTGAGCACACTCGCTCCTTTTGCTGACTCACGAAGAAATCTGCGACCCACGCGCAAGTCTAAAAAAAACCATGGATACAAATAATGGAGTCCGAACTCCTGGCACTGAGTTTCGCTCTCCACAAATGACTTTGGGAGTGGGGTCAGAGATTTTCCCCGGTGTTTGTATGCAAATACAAAGGCATGCAAAAGCTTTTCTCTCAACACATTCTCAATTGTACTTAATATCTCTTGTGTAATGGGTTCATAAAAAGTTTGCACGAGAATCAGAGCCCCATACCGGTCAATCGTGAGACCAGGGATGCCCTCAGAGGTCCCATAAAATAGGCGATAAGCATTGGTTGTCTCAGCACAAAGATTTTCTAAAAGAACTTCTCTATTTTTTAGGGCTTGGGTTAATGCTTGGGTTATGGCTCTGTCCATTCAAGTAGACTTACCCAGAGTTTCTTTTTCTCAATATAAAGATAAGCCATCCACCCAAAGAAAGGACGAGAATAAGCCACCAAAATTCTCTTAGTCCGAGAGCCGCTGCCTCTCCCACCTGGGCGACGAAAGGGAAAAGCCGAATCAATAAGGCTACTACGGCAACAAGAAAAAAAACCTGAAACAGACCACGAATCTGTCTCTTCATTTTGAACCTTTGTGTTCTCCAATCGGAAGTAAAATATTGGCGCCACTGCCTCCTCCGCCTACAACAAGAGGAGAAACCCCATTCCACTTTTCAACGATTTGTAACTGCACCAGTCCAGGGCTATCTTGCACAGCTTTGCCCCTCACTCGGATCGCTTCGGCCTCGCCTTTTGCGCGGATGACGGCTGTGTGGGCTTCTATTTCAGCTTTTTGTTGAATAAATTTAGCTTTCGCAGCTTCTTGTTCTTGGACCATCTTGGCTTCGATTGCGGCTTCGAGTTCTTTGGAGAGCGAAACATCTTGGATTACAATGTCTTCAATGACGAGTAGCGTGCCTACTTTTGCGCGTGCTGCTGCGAGGGCTTTGGATTTAATTTCTTCTCGTTTTTTTACAATCTGTTCAGCACTTTGAAGTGCGGTGACTTCCTTAAAAGCTTCGCTCACGCGCGGAGAGATGAGGCTGTCAAACGGATCTCCCGAAAAATCTTGAAACATTTTGACAACCATATTCTCAGGGATTCGGTAAAGGATCTTAAGCTCAACTTTGATTTGCTGGAGATCAGAGGAGTAGCAATCGGCCTGGGCTGTTTTTGTTTGCTGTCTTATTGAAACCGGGACAGCCGTTGTAATAAACGGAGTTTTAAGTCCAAAACCCTCCGGTGCAAAGACAGAGGAAACCTTTCCCATGGTCACCAGTACTCCGCGATGGCCTGGAGGAATAATAAACGTCCCTGCGGTAGCCATGACAACAACAATAAAAATAACAAGGGCAACTGCAATTGATTTTTGGAGGTTTTTTGCATCATTGAAAAATTCTTCGATTGGATTCATGGCCTGAGCTTAGACTAGTTGTGCTGATAATCAAAGGTAATAAAAAGGCCCTCGCTCACTTTTTCAAGTCAACAAGGGCTTCCCACCTGAATCGTTGAAAAAAAAGACCTCCAGTGCTATAAAAACAGCCATGCCACGTAAAAAGAAGTTAGATTTAGACGCGCTATTGGCTAAAATTGTAGAGTTACTTTCTAGGCATCACCCCAATGAGCTTAGTTTTACAAGAGTCTCTCGACTTACTCATATTCCACGTTCTACTCTCTATTATTATTTTGGAAATTCTAAGGAAGCCATGATTGAGGAAGCTGTAAAATTTGGAATGGAAAACTTTGTGCAACTGCTGACACTCAATAAATCAAAAGACCTTCCAAATTGGGAAATCTTTCAAAAAGCGCGATTCCACCAAGCCACCCAGTTTATTCATGATTATCCTTGGGGACCCAGTCTTTATTTTCGTTTTAGAAATGATCCAGGAAAAATTGGGCAAAGAATCCGTCAAATTGAAAACGAATACGTTAGAAAAAGCAAAGAGACCTGGGCTGCCTATACGGACTCCCAGTGTAATCTACATGCTGTTCGTCTTGCGAGCTATTTAAAACTGGGCCTTCTTTGGGGTTTGGGAGTTGACGCCCCCATTTGGTACCATGAAAAAGGTAAAAAAAACTTAGAGCAAATCATCACGGCTGTCACTCAAGCCACCGCAACGATCATGAAACTTGAGCTCACTTAGGGGCATACCATTGCCTATGGAGATGATTTACACACTGAGAGAGCTGTAGCTAAATTCAAAGAAATTTTAGGAACCTCGGTTGAGGTGTTTTTTGTTTTTGCCGGTACCTCCGCAAATGTATTGGGAGTAAAAGCATCAATAGAAGGGGACTCCGTTTTTACACCGAGCCTGAAGAATGAGGCTGAACAGTCACAAACACTGATCTATAGCTTTAGAGTGGAGGCGACGGCGCCACATACTGGGACTTTGTCATTTCATTTTAGTCAGAGTCCTCATTAAAAATAGAGTCATTAACATGCCAGTAGCCATTTTCGGTTTTCACATCTTCTAGGACCCATAAGCTGTCAGGCATTTCATCTTCATCTAGGTATTGTAGAAAAGCTGCATACAAGCAGATTTCTTTTGAATCATTAAGTAGTGCACGCCAGTTTTTAAGTGTCTCCTCAGTGTTGATGTTGAGGTCGGTCTCTGGTGAAATATTAAAGCGTTGACCAACAGTTGTCACTGTGATTTGTGGCCATGGTCTCCAATTGGCATCAGATTTTATATCAATGGAATCGAGTTGGATTTGGCTTGTATCAAAACACATCCATTGATTGTAGGTTTCCCATTGCTTGGGATCGTTGGTTGCACTGCTAAGGGCAGGGCCTTGTTCTCGATCATTTTTTTCGTGTATCAGATCTTCTGGCGATAGTAATGGGTTCACGTCCAAGCACTTTGTTGACGAAGAATCGCTGAGTGTCATTAAAAATAGAGTTGAGAAATAACTAACAGTTTTTGAGAATTTCATATTTTTCTATAAACTCCTGCATTTTTTTGTGGTTAGGGTTTTTAATAAAATCTTTTAGATATGATTTATACTCTGCAACTGTCTCAATCCACGAAGCTTGTCGCCTAAGTTTTGCTGAAGCAGTTTCCATTTTTCGAAAGAGCCAACGAATACCTGCACAAATATTTTGGTTTGCCATATACAGATCCTTCTCATCAATAATGACAAAAGTATTGCATAAATTCTGAGGTGCGCCCCTCAATTCCTGGTAGTAACTGGATCAATAATGGCTACTTTTTCTATTACTCCGAAAAGGTAACTCATAAATTTGTAAGTCCGTGTGGATTAAGGTCACACATTAGCCTTGTCCTGATCTTTTCCTTCGAGAACCAAAACAATTTTATGAAGTCTCCTTGCAATAGTGATGCCAAGGATTCAAACATTAATTTTATATTTGTCAGAAACGAATCTCTCTCCCCAGTCCAGAACAAAGGCGACCCCACACGAATATCCACACTAAAAGGAACTAAGAAAGATTCTCCCTTGGGTAGGGCTTTTCCAAGCCCGTAGAACGAAATAGGAACAATCGGCACCTTAGGAAATCTTTCTGCAATATGGGCGATCCCTTTTTTTATGGGCGAAGAAACTTCTGCTTCACCGCGAGTTCCCTCTGGAAAGAAGATTACAATCGCATTATCGTCGAGCGCCTCGTATACGGGTAACAGCACAGTGTTGATGGACTCTGTTGTGCAGTTCCTTTTTCGTTGGATTGGGATCATCTCGAAAGCTATGGAATAGAAGAAGGCTATCAATCGATTTCTAAGAAAGTAATCAGCTGCCACAACAAGCCTTGCCCTGCTCATTTCTCTGATTGGAAGAAGGCTCATCAAGATAAAAGAATCCAGGTGACTGTTATGATTTGAGATCACCAGAGCCGGACCTCCTCGAGGGATTTGCACTCTTGTTGCAATTCCAAAGAGGAGCCATGCCAAGGGTCTAAATACGAGAAGAACTATAGCGAGTTTAAATAATTTCATAACAACCTCCATAGATCAAAGGAAGGTCAAAATTTTGAATCCAATGAGCATTAGGATTAGGAATATCAAGCTTAGGAGAATGTATGGTATCCAGAAAAATAGAGAGTGCTTCAGGAAACCGAGTTTGCATTGCATTGAGATTGGCTGGCTCATTTTCAAATCCAGCAAGTACTTTCCCCATTCCGGCGATCTGATCAAAAGCTTTGATCTTGAAAGCCAAATCATCTATCTCTTTGTAGGGTTTTAATAGCAGTACCGAATGAACTCCGTCTAATGGAAACCCTGAGCTCTGGAGATTTGCCTCTGTTCCAGCTCCCATCCGAGGGATATCCCGTCCTGTCAGATAAACAACAGTAGCTCCTTCATTAACGAGAATATTTGCAAACTCTACGGCCCCTTGAGTCGGAAGATCATTTGCACAGTATTCATTCGAAAAAAATCTTGGCAACCAGAACTCTTGTATTTCTGTAATGAGTTTGGCGTTTTGGATTCCCTGGTCTTGTAGGGTGTCTTTTAGAAGGTATCGCACTTGGGTCAGTGTGATATTTTTTAGTATAGAAACTTCCAAAGGATACTTCGAAACAACATCTGGATCATTGGTATAATCCTTTATGATCCTGAGATTCCTCTCCCTGGTATTGATCAGTGTATCGTCTAAGTCAAAGATCACGACGGGTTTTTCGCCCTGTTCAATGCTATGGGCTACCTGGTTCTTTAGCAAAACAAGAGTGGCTGGATCATACTGAGCTGCCTGAGCTGCTACGGTATTTCCAATGGCTACTAATGTTGCAATGGCGGTTATATAAGCTTTTTTTGTGATTTTCATTTTCTTGTCCCTTTCTTTTTGAGGAATTGTTCCTCGTTATTCTTGGGATCAATTTAGTGAAAAATTTTTGATCTTTAAATTAATGAAAATTTATTATAATGATCCATTTTATGATCAATAAAAAAGTGGAATTTGAACTCCTAGAGGTCTTAGTTGCGGCAGGCGAGTCAAAAAATTTCTATGAGGCTGCTCGAAAGCTGGGCATCTCACAGCCTGCAGTTTCCATAAAATTAAAGCAGTTAGAAGAGCGAAGCCCTCTGCCCGTTTTTACACTGCGCGGGAAAAAGAAGATTCTCACTCATTATGGAAGAGAGCTTTTTGATGCTTCAAAATTACAAATAGAATCCAATGAAAAGGCAATGGAATCCCTGAATCGAAAATACTACGAAGCTAAGAAGCTGGTTTTACGCGTAGGGTGTCGCAATGAAATCTTTGAAGCAGTGGCATCCAGGCTCTTCTTTGAAGGCCGGACCGAGCTTTGTCCACTGTCTAGCCATGAGGCCGCTTTGGCGCTTTTAAACCATGAAGTGGATATCGCTATCAGTTATGAGCGCCCAGATCTGCCGGAGGTTTTATCTAGGCGAGTGCTCACGAGCTCTGCGCACTTTGCAGTTCATTCAAAGTACCTAAACGGCAAGCGATTGAGTTTAACAATTGCAAGTGAGAGGGAGTTTTTGACACAAACTCCCTGTTTAATCTATCAATCAGATGGCCATCTTTTGCGAGATTGGTTAGCTCATCTTAAGATAGATTTTTCTGAGCTTAGGGTTTTGGCCGTAGTCCAGGACTGGAGAACTATTCAAACTTTAGTGGATCAAGGTTTTGGTTTTGGAATTGTACCAAGTTACTTGATATTCCAGTCTACTGAAGTTCGGCGGGTGTCACTTCCGAAGGAGGTGCTACCTCATTTCTTATTCTACGCAAGCTTCTATAATGATTTAAAGCGTATTCCTGCATTTGCTCGTGTGCTAGAGCGACTTAAAAGTGATCTTTTGGAATAAATCCACATGCAGAAATGGGATAGTACCTCGACCACTTAATTCTTAGCGGTTTTGAATCTTCTTTTTTGAGGTGGTTTTAGACGTTTTAAAACCAGTGTGCTTTTATCTTCAATAATCCATTCAAATTCCTCTCCCTTCTCAATTTCTAAACTCTGACCAATAGCTG
>CAZBEI010000050.1:0-37943 GCA_964490895.1 uncultured Bdellovibrio sp.
GTCCCACTGCAGGGGCTCCGACGAGCACAAGCGCTCCAGCTGTGGCAAAGCCTGCAGCTGCAGCTGCAACTCCAGCGCCAGGAAGTGGCGCGGCAGGCCCAGCCAGTGCGTCAGTCAATGTGGCCGAAGCCAATGCTGCAACTCTCAGTAGAGCATTGAATGCAATAAATATTCAATGTGATGCAGCCCATGTTCTAGCGCTTATAAATGCAGCCGAACATGAAATAAAAAAAGCAGTGGATGCCGTTGGCGGAACTGCTCTTCTTTCGGAGCAGGCAGCCACTAAGATCACACAGACCCTAAATGACATGATTGCCCAAGCGTGTGCCCTATGAGGAGAGAAATTATTTTTAGGAGGTTATTTATGAGAATAAAAAAAACAAGTTTTATTGTTCTTTTTATGGGAATATTTTTAATAAGCTCACATCAGTCTATGGGTGGTAGTGCTGATGATGCTGCGTTAGCCGCAACGATTGCAGGGATCACTGCAAATCAAACAAACGTCCTAAATCGTATGTTTCAAGCTCAAGTTCAAGGGGGTCTACCCGTTAAAGCATTCCTCTTAAATCCGATTGGTGTGCTTACAAATCTATGTGCAGGAGTCGATCCAAACCAGAAGCCTGACTTGTCCGCTACATGTAAGGCGGTCCTGGCGTTCTTGGCTAACATTCGTAATGTGTTTAATGCTATGGTCAATGCCGCTGGCAGCGGAGGTGTCGTAGGAGGACCTCCACTCGTTGAAGTTGATAAGTTCATAGCAGCCTGTAATGTAGAGCTTACCAAATTATTAACGCCAGAATTTGTAGCCTCTGCCCTAAGGTCCAGAATGGTTATTCCAGATTTTTTTTGTTATGTACTAGCTGCTCCGTACAATAGGCAGTAAATTTTTGCCTCTCACTTTGTCGTGGCACTCTGTCGTGGGGTGATGATCAAGATCAGTGAAATCAAAAGTAAAACAGTGGACAGGATTTGAATTTCGTTGAGCTTGGCATCTAAAATAAGGGCATTCAAAACCACCCCTGTGAGGGGATAAAGCAGTTCTACAAAAGTAGCTTGGCTTGCGGGAATACTTTTTAAACCTACATAATAAATCCCCATGGCAATCACTCCAGCCACAGATCCCAAATAAAGGAGGTAGGGAAGTGCCTGCGACGAAAAAACAGTGCCCCAGGCAATAGGGGTCGAGTCAAAATAGTGTGAGATGATCCCGAGTGCGATTGCAGCAGAGGCCCACCTCCAAAAAACAGCGACAGAGGCAGGGTGTCGGTATAAAAAATATTTCCCAGCCACGGTAGAAAGACTCCAAAGCAGCATGGCGACAAAAGCATAAAGAACGCCACGGGTGTAATTGTTCATCCCTTTATTGATAAAATCAAAATGCAGATCTGGAAAACTGAGTAAAATAACGCAGATGAGTGCAATCAAAGCCCAGGGGAAAAGATTCTTTTTAGGTTTTTCTCCTAAAAAGAAATAAGCAGTCCAGAGCACAAAGAGCGGCTGAAGTTTGATGATCAAAATAGAGACAGCTGTCCCTACAAACTGGAGGCTGGCCGTATAAAAAATATCGGCCAGAGCAGAACCGCCGATTCCAAAAAATGCAATGGCAATCCATTCCTTAAATTTTAGGTTAAAAATTTTCTTTCGATGCCTATAGAGTACCCAAGGCACAATAAAAAGGAGTCCCGTCATGTGTTCGAGCCAGACAAGATCTGTGGCCGAAAAAATTTTAGAAAGGGGATATCGCACTAAGGCATCTGTGCCCCAGAGGATTGCGGCAATGGCGACCCAAAAAGTTCCTGGGATTTTTTTCATGAACACCCTAATTCAAAAACAAAATCCATCAAGTCTCCAATATTTTGGGTGCTCCAATTATTGCTGACCCCGGTTTCGTAGATGGCTTTTCCGTCACTGTATCCATTGTTACCTTGAAAAGCAGACCATTTTACATAATCTTGTTTTGAGGCCGGATAAGTTGCGCGGAGCCTCATCCAATAGAGAGTGTTTTTTGTGAGAGAAATCCCAGACGAAAAAGAAAAAGTATAGGATCTAGAGTCCGCGTTCATATCCTCGAGGTTAATGGAGGCTTCTTCGTTTGAGGTGGAATTGACGAGGGTTCCACTGGGGATTGCTGCAGCGTTTGTTTCGATCCTCAAAACCATTTTATAACCTTTTGGAGAAGTGGCAGAAAATCCTATCCTTTGGAGTTTTAAAAAAACATTCGAAATGGTTTTGTTGTCAGAAATCAGGAAGGATTGTGCCAGCTCATCCCCTCCAAGTTTGGGGTCAGCATTATTGACTCCCAATTCTTTTCCAGCGGTCTCGGAGGTAAAGGCGAGAACGCACTGAGGGCCATTCTGAGATCCAACGCCAGAGCAAGCGGTGAGCCAAGTACAGTATAGAAAAAGGGGTGCCCACTTAAGCATATTCAGATGCTATCATCTTTTAGGGTCCCTTGCACATGCTTTGAATGGGCAATTCGAGAGAGTTTTTGACAAGAGATTTTCCGTCCAAAGAAAAAATCCAAAGTCCGGCATTGCCATCTTTAACATAGGCGACAAAGAGGGCGTTGCCTATTTTTAAAATTTTATGAAAAGGATAATTCCCGGTATCACAGTACAGATCTTTTTCATTCCAATTGACACAGTATTTATTTTCCTCTGATCGGTAAGTGATCATAGCAACAGGTGAGTCGATGTTTGTAATATGTGCTGCAACGATCGAGTAAGGATAGCTCTGGGGAGTTTTGATGGATTCTGTGCTTGGGTCTATTTTTTTTGAAGCCAGCATCCCAGCTTTTGGGGCATTTTTTGCTGGACTGGGTCCCAGGTCCCCACTGCCGACAATGAGAAAAGACTCCCCATTGGAGTATGCAGCTACCGGATTAGAAAGGTCTAAATCTTGGAGAGTGGGTCTACTTTTTAAGTCATCAATATTAATCAAAGCCATTCCTGCTTTATCATTAGGGGCCCAATGCGAATTTTCTCGATGTAGCCTTTGAGCTAAAACCATCATCTGAGAGTTCCCAAGGGGCAACACTTGCGCAAGTTCTGCAAAACCATCGTTATCTTTTAGGTCAGAAAGATCGATTTGATCGATTTCATTTTTTAAGTCTGGGCTTAAAACAGAGACCGTGTTTTTTTGCTGGGCTGTGACCCAGACCCTGCCCATGGGGTCTCGAGAAGCATATTGAGGATTTGAATTTTCTTCTAACATTCGATAATATTTCAGATCCCCGTTTTTTCCATCCAAGACAGCAACAGAATCTTGGTGAAATCGGGTGAGCATAAAAATCTGGTTAGCTGAGTCCGTCTGAATTTCGACATCCGATCCTATAGGCAAATGGTTTTTCTCTAATGCTCCTGTTTCTAAGTCCAAACGTAAGAGTTTTCCTCCGCTCTGATTTCCAGTGGCCAGCCAAATGGCTTTTTCGCCAGAGTTTGGCTTAAAGCCGTCTGGAAATTTTATGTCTGAAGGCGACAGGGCTCCTGGTTTTTGAGCGCAAGACAATAGAGTCACCATCGTAACCACCGTAGTAATGGAGAGCACATATTTTATAAAATGATTTCCCATTGTAACCTCACTTCTGTCTGTAAAATTTCGGGTTCCAGTAAATTTGCACCAGCCAACGTATTTGTATCAGGGCTGTTTGGATAACTTTGTTTTAAGTAAACGTTGTTGACCATGAGCCTTATTTCCCAATCCCTTTTGCCATAAGACACGAAGCCACGCACTAAAAAAGAGGATGGTTTTTCCAAGATACCAGCTAAATCTAAGGTTTCGCTGGATCTAAAAGTCTGTCCTAGGCCAATTTTTATAGGGTTTTGGTTCCATTCTATGTCCGTATGGATGATCCAATCGGGTCGGCCTGGGATTTTTTTCCCTGTTTGCCAGTTGATTTGAGAGGCGTTGAGGGCATTTTGTAAAAGGCTTGAGTTTTTGACTGTAAAACGTTTAGAAGTGATTTGTCCTTTGAGTTCAAGGCCTCGGCTCCAAACCCCTCCAATGGAGAGGGTCTTGACCTGAGAGGGGGTGGAGGCCACCTGAATGGGGGAGTGACGGCTTTGCTCCAAAAACCCCAAAAGCTCTAAGTCACTTTGTGCATTTTTCCACCATGGGCCCAGAGAAAATCTCAGTCCTGTTTCAGTAGGTAGATCAGGAGACTCCGCGAGTCCGGCTCCATCGCCAAAACGCTGCAAAGGGGTTGGGAAAAGTGCAAACCTTCTGATTTTTAATCCGACGCCAAAAGGGTGCTGATGTGAGCTGGATGCTCCAAAGCCAGCATCCCATGCCCATTGTGACTCCCGGGCAGAGAGAGAGTTTTGATCCCATACTGTTTCGATAAAACTGTGAGACTCTAGTTCAATCCAGCTTTTGACAAACTCCGCTTTTGCCATGAGCTTAAAATCATTTCTAAAAAACAAGGCCTGTGTTTGGTCTGCCCAAGTTCGATTAAAATTTTCCCTAGAAAAATGTGTGTGCAACACTAAGTTTTGAGAAAGGGGGTGATGGATTTGCACGCCATATTTTAGGCTCTGATTTTTATTGGAAAACAAAAAAGGGTTTTGAGACTCAAAATTTTGTTTTTTGAGCTGAAAAAAAGGAAGAAACTCAGTGGATGTGAGTTTATATTTTCCTGATAGGTTTCCTTGTATTTGAGATTTTTTGCCGAGGAGAGTGCTTGTGAGACGGATGTCTTCTTTCTTAGCATTGATTTCAGTCAATGTTTCGAGTCGCTTTCCTTGGGTATAAAATTTTCCATACCCTTGGTCTTTGGAGCTTGGATAGGTGTTTATAAAATCATCGCTTGGGTCATAGGGGGTCGAGTGATTGTCCAAAAAAGTAATTTTTTTGTGATCTCTAAAAAAACCAAATTGAACAAGTGATGTTTTGTCAAAAAATTTTTTCGCATTTATTTTTTGATCCAGCGAAAAATCACCTTGGATTTGGGTGGTCTGGTTTTCGAGAGGGGGCCTTAAAAACCACGGGTGGTTTCGTCCTGTCTCCGAAAGCTCTTCTAAATACTCCATATTTCCAAGTTCCACACCCAGCTCATTGCGTGGGAGATCGATGAGTTGGGAGGAGTTCCCGACAGTCACTCCGACGCTTAGTGGGGTTAGGTTTTCCAGGCTTGGTTTTTTTGCCTCGATGACAATGGGGGGGAGGGTTTCAGGGTGCCCATTCTTTATAGAAAATAAGAACAGGATAAAAAGAGGGAAGTGTCGCAATTTTTTAGGCCTGTAATTTTTTTTCTTTTTCATTAGTCTTTCTAGATAGAAAAATTTTGGCCTCTGTTTTTTCATTTTAAATAGGACTGCATTTTTTTTAGTCCAAACTGCTCTACCGCACGGAGGCGATTATGGGTGGCACAGAGCAAAATTAAATTTTTGAGTCGCGAGCTTCCTCCTTTAGCAAAAGGCACACGGTGTTCTACATGCAAAAATCTTTTTTCGGAACATCTCTCTTTTGTAATCGGTGAAATGTAGGTGCATTGGTCTTGAGATTTTTTTGATACTTCTCTACGAACTGAAACAGAGATGTAGGGTCTCTGGGTCACTTCTCTTTTTACTTCTTCTGCCGAAGTAGCCTGGGTCTGACTTTGCATTGCTACTTCGCCAGGCGAAGTAGCCACAGTTTGAGTTTGACTCTTTTTATTATTTTCAAGCTCTGGCCCTTGTGCCTCCGAAAAATCAGCCTTCACTTTTAGCGCTTTTTTTAATCCTTCTCTAAAAATATCAGCACAGCTTGGGTCAGAGTTCCCTTTTTGGATGAGCTTGCATTTCATGAGTTCCATCAGTTCCAAAAGCTCTGGATTGGCAACAAACCTAATCTCGGTCTGTGTTGGACTAAGTACTTTCTTTTTTTCGTGAGGGATAAACTCCGGAGATAAAGTCGTAAAAAACTGTTCTGTTTCAAGTTTTGATTTTTTCTCCACTTGTTTTAATAAAGCCCTCTTTTGCTCAGGGCTATAGCCTTTCTTTTTTGCTTTCTGATGTCTGATAAATTTTTGCACTGTTCCAATAACTGAAAGATTCAAAGTTCCATTTTCTAAGGATTCTTTAAGTTCTGGCACATCTTTAGACAGCCTCATTGCGTCTATCCTGAGTTGGGCACTAGCGTTGCAATATTTTAGTTCTTTTGTGCAATACTCAAACATCGAACTGTATTTTAGTTTTGCATACAGGTATCTCTGCTCTACTTCTCGAAGGTGATCTAAAACAAAGTTAGTAGCTTCTCGTTCGTCGGTCACTACTTTTTTTGTTTGAACAAGAAGTTCTGAATCAGACAAAATTTTAAAATTTAAGTTCATCACTTTTAAATCCTCCTAGATTTTTTTTTAAAGACATATGTATGTCTTAAAAAAAAGCATGAGTATCTATCCCTCAATAAAATCAAAAAATCAACAAAATAATGCTTAAAAACAGGATTATTTTATAAAAAAATAGAGCAAAATATATGAATAAAAACCGTAACTGCTCAGCAGTTACATAAGTCACCAACCCGTTGGATTAAATCCATTTTTTAGACAGGTCGAAAGGTAACTTTAGATTCGACAAAACAACAAGGTAGGTCAATGGCCTTTTGCCGAGTAAAGTTTCTCTAAATCCTCTGCCGTGTCGATGTCAAATCGCTGAGGGAGATAGAAGACATGTGCCAGGCCTTTGAGATTTTTTTCAAGGCACAAAGCCGTATTGCCTTGGCTATAGGGCACTGAAGTCCAGATTTTTTTAGAAATCTCAAAACCTGCTCCAAACAAATAAAAGCCACCATCCTTGGTTTTTCCGATCACATATTTTTTAGAATCTTGGAGCGCTTGAGCGGCTCGCAACAGGTCTTGAGACTCCAAATGTGGACAATCTGCTCCAATGAGTAAGACAAAATCGTGTTTTCTGATGAGTTCCTGATAGACAAGACTAAGTCTTTCGCCCAGGCTCCCAGAACCTTGTGAGATTTTAGAAAATCCTCTCCAAAGTTTATTTTGCATTGCATTTTTTTCTGCCACAGCCCAATAGGGGATTAGCTTTGGGTTTAGTTTGCATGCTTTTTTTACGATTTTTTCGACTGTTTTAATGCAGAAAAGATAAAACTGACTGACAAAAAGGTGTGTTTTTTTGGGGGATTGGTTTGAATTTTCTAAAAGAGACTGAATGAGCCTTGTCTTGATAGGAGAGTGGCCAGGCGTTTTGACAAAGATCGCAATGGCGCCTTTGTTTTTTTTCAATCAAATTCCATGTTCTTTGATAAATTTGATCCACTCAGGCATTGCCTGAGTAAGAGTGGTGTAAAGGTGCGTGAGTGTTGTTTTGAGCCAGCCTTCTGTCTGATACTTTCTGGCGCTCGTGTAAATAAAAGCCGAAGTGCACTTGAGTTTTATTCCCGCTTGCTTTGAACTCCATAAAAACAAGTGGTCTTCGCCCAAAGGGGCTTCTTGCAAAAATCTACCTGATTTTTCAAATCCTTCTTTCGAAATGCAGAATCCCTGATCCCCAAAGGGAATCCCTAGAAAATGAGACCTCAGCCAAACTCCCCAATGGTTTAAAAACATCAATCTTGGGTTTTTTTCTGAAAATTTTAAATCAAAGTAATGAAGCGCATTTGGATTTTTTCTCAAGGATAGAGCAAGAGCGGAAAGGGCTTTTGGGGGAACTCTGGAGTCTGCGTGCAAAAACCAAAGAAACAAACTTTTTGTCGAGGCTGCCCCTCGGTTGAGTTGGATCGCCCTGCCCTGGGGCGATTCAATCCATTTGAGTGTGGGCTGAAATGCTTTTTCGGAGCCGAAAAAATCCATCCAATTTTGATGGGGCGGTGGCCCAACCAAAAGAACTTCTGAGCTTTGAGGAAGATTTTTTAAATCAGGCAAGAGTTGGATCCAACTCGTGTCTCCTTGAGCTACAGGGATGATAACGGAGAGGCGGGTGAGGGGATTCATGCTTTCTATTATTAAATATTTTAATCCCGTTTGTCGACAAGGTTTCTAGAGGGGATTCTATGGAAAGAGTCTGGACAAAGTTAAAGTTTTTAAGTGTCATCTTGTTGACAGTTTTTTTGCTCGTGAGTTTCCCATTTGTAAAAGGGGTGGCCACAGAAAACCCCGAAGTAGGTCGCTCCCCTGCTGGGCTAGTTTTTGGAAATGCACCCCCATCACCAGCACAGGTGGAAATTTCGAACGAGGTCAAAGTGCCTCTCAAAGAAGTCGCTTTGCCCAAAGTCTTTCCTGAGGCAGAAATGCGGCGAAAAGGGGTTCAAGAAATAGCGCTCATTGCAAGTGATTTAGGCTATTTCCCAAAGACTCTATTTTTAAGCCGAGATATTCCAGCTCGCATCTATGTGACTGGAGCCTCGAAAAATACGTTGTGCATGATGCTGGATGCATTTCAGGTACGAAAGCAAATCCGATCTCAGATGATAGAAGAAGTTACTTTTATGCCAGATCAGCCAGGAAAGTACCGCTTTTATTGTCCTGTCAATGGAATGGAAGGCACTCTGATGGTCAAAGAACTGAAGGAATAAAATTTTAAATGGGTGTTTACGAAGATTCCATCAAGACCTTTTTAGGTGTCATAAAGCCGTATTTGGATGATGACTCAGTGAGCGAAGTTTTAGTGAATGGACCTCACGAAGTTTTTATAGAACGAGCGGGACTCTTAGAAAAGGTCAATGCTAAATTTAAGGACGAACAAGCTCTCCAAGCTGCGGTTCGCAACATCGCTCAATTTGTAGGCCGTCGTATCGACGACGAAAATCCAACATTGGATGCCAGACTCCCGGATGGTTCCCGGGTGGCTGCTATTTTGCCCCCTTGTTCTAGAAAGGGGACCTCGCTTGCCATTCGAAAATTTCAAAAAGGGATTCCCAATTTTATTGACATGATTCAGAAAGGATCGATCTCAAAAGATGCCTCTCGTTTTTTGGATATTGCCGTCTTTCTTGGAAAAAATATCTTAGTTTCCGGAGGCACGGGTTCTGGAAAGACAACTCTGCTCAATATACTGGGAACGAGGATTCCAGGACATCAGCGCTTAGTGATTATCGAAGACGCCACAGAACTTAAAATTTACACCGATCATGTGGTTTATTTGGAGACGAAAGCAGAAGACGCCATGGGTAAGGGTGGCATGAATACAAGAGACTTGATGCGAGCGGCACTAAGGCTAAGGCCTGATCGAATTATTTTGGGAGAAGTGAGGGGTGAGGAGGCCATGGATTTGATAACCGCCATGAACACGGGTCACAATGGATCGATGGGGACCATTCATGCCAATTCGCCCTATGATTCTTTAGTGCGTTTAGAGACGCTTGCCATGATTGGAGACACACGAGTTCCAGTGACTGCTTTACGAAGGCAAATTGTCTCGGCGATCCATTTAGTGGTTCAAATTAAAAGAATGAGCGATGGAACTCGAAAAATGACACACATCTCCGAAGTGCTGCCCGAGGTAGACGACAGTGGGCACTATTTTCTAAAGACCCTATTTGAATTTATACAAATTGGGAAAACTCAAGACGGGAAAGTTTTGGGAGAGTTTATTCCCACAGGATATATTCCGAGTTTTTATTCTGAAATTGAAATCAACCAACTCCCCTTTGCGCGCGAAAAATTTACTCCCCCTCAGAAAAAAGCGGCTTGAGATTTTTCAGGAAAGGGGCTTGTCTTCTCCATCCCTTTTAAGTTAAATTAATAAAACAATGGTGATCAAATCTGTCTGGGCCAGAGAGGTTTTAGATTCTCGTGGATTTCCCACTCTCGAAGTTGAGCTTTTTTTAGACACGAGTTGCGGCAGTGCAATGGTTCCCTCAGGAGCTTCGACTGGAGAGGGCGAGGCCTTAGAGCTTCGCGACAAAGATCCAAAACGGTATTTTGGAAAGGGTGTGCTTCAAGCTGTTGCCAATGTCAGAGAAAAAATTGCACCCGCAGTTTTGAATCAAAAATTCGAAAGTCAGTCTCACTTTGATGAGTTTCTGATTGATTTAGATGGGACTCCCAACAAATCAAAATTGGGAGCCAATGCTATTTTGGGGGTGAGCCTGGCGTTTGCCTGTGCGAAAGCCAAAGCGACGCAAATGCCTCTTTATTCTTACTTGGCATCTCTCACAGGGACACAGGGTACTACGCTGCCGGTGCCGCTTATGAATATTCTGAATGGTGGCAAGCATGCTGACAATGGGCTTGCGATCCAAGAGTTTATGATTGTGCCTTGCGGATTTCAAAAATTTTCTGAGGCGCTTCGAGCAGGGGTGGAGGTTTTTCATCACCTCAAAGGCATATTGCAAAGTAAAAAACTTTCTACTGGATTAGGTGATGAGGGAGGGTTTGCGCCATTTTACTCAGGAGAGCATCCTCACGAACAAGCTCTCGAAACTATAGCCCAAGCTATCGAAAAAGCAGGATATCGATTGGGGCATGACATTTTTTTGGCGCTCGATTCTGCGGCCAGTGAGTTTACCGATGGCAGCACTTATCAGTTTGAGGGAAAATCCCTGACCGCTCGAGAATTGATCAGTGTCTATGAAAAGTGGGTTCAGAAATATTCGATTTTGTCCTTAGAAGACGCTCTCGGAGAACATGACTGGGAGGGGTGGGGCGAGTTAACCCGCCTTCTTGGGGGCTCGTGTCAGCTCGTCGGAGATGATTTGTTTGTCACAAATAAGCTATACTTACAGAAGGGGATTGAGAAAAAAGTGGCCAATGCCATTTTAATTAAACTCAATCAAATCGGTACTGTGACAGAAACCTTAAAAACAATGCAGCTTGCCTCTCGTTCTCACTATCGTTCTATTGTGTCTCATAGGAGCGGTGAAACCGAAGACACTTTCATTGCGGACCTTTGTGTTGCGACAGATTGCGGGCAGATTAAAACAGGATCAGCTTCTCGAACGGATCGAATTGCAAAGTATAATCGCCTGATTAGGATTGAAGAAGAATTGGGCACTCGCGCCCAGTTCTTAGGTTTCAAAAACTATAAATGAAGACATGGATTTTTCATAAAGTGTGGCTTTGTCTTTTTGTGATTTGGTTTCTACTTTTGTCTGGAGTTTTGTCGTTTCTTTTGGGAACTCCGGGAATTATTCAGCTCGTTCGTCTAAAGAACATGCATTCGCTCAAAGAAAAGCAAGCTCAGGATCTGAGAGAAACCATTGAGAGCCTAGAGGCTGAGCGTTTAAGACTTGAAAAAAATACAGCCGCCCAAGAGCAAGAAGTGAGAAGAGTTTTGGGTTACTTGGCCAAAGACGAAATTATTTTCGACTTTCCATGAGGAGGCGAACCATTATTTCAGCTAGATCAAAATCCTCTCCGTCGGGATCTTTGAGATGGTTTGCATTTTTCCATGCCAGTGTGGCTTCTGGATGTGGAAAAGAAAGTGCCGCTTTTCCCTTCCCGTAATGGACCAGAAGAGCTGCGATTTTTCCATCCAAATATCTAGCTAAAACGTGAGTATTATTATTTTCTGTAATATTAAAATAGCCACCCTCTTCGAAATAAAGATAGCGGAGTTGATTGAACCAGTACATGGGGAAAATCTCTGACTTTCTTCCATTGGGAGAATAATCTTTTGTTTCCCCTGGAATAAGTCCCAGTCCATCAATGGTGAACTCGTCATCTACTTTATGATCCGCTAAAAAAGCTCCTGCACAAAATCCAAGGTACCGGCCACCGTTCTCAATAAAGGATTTAATTTCTTTAATCTTTTTGGGTCTAAGGGCCGTGGCTACTTCGACTGCGTTTCCACCGGGTTGAACCCAGAGTTTGGCTTTGCCAAGCAATACGGAGTCAAAGTTTTCTTCGGTGATATAATGGACTTTAAAATTTTCTCTTTGCACAACTTCCGCAGCAGCTTTTGCACAGTTTTCCGGGCAAACACCTTTGCCCGAATAGACGAGTGCAATAGAATTTTTTAAGTCTGGCGGTGTGTCTTTGGAATAAGAAAATAATGGCCAAAAAAATAATGAAATAATAAGAAGAAGTTTCATCTTAATAGTTTTTCACATACCCCCGTTGGATCTGCAATAGGAACATACTCTGGATCTATCAGATTATCTTCTTCAAAATGCATCCCAGGATAATCCCGAGCCGGATCCATTCCAAGTTCTTTAAATGTTTTTCGGATCCAAAGCATCTGCCCTCTGGGCGAAAGGAGTTTAATCTGTCCCTCTTTAATAAGATTCGGATAGTGAGACAGGTAGTGATCCAGCGCGTCTACACTGTCGTCATTTTCTTCTAAAAAGGAACAATTTCCTCCCGGGTTGCTCTCAATCACTTGAAGGCTGCCGTCTTCGAGCAGGGCGATGTCAAATCCATAGGGCAAAAATCTCAAGGCATCGGGGAGTTTGTCAATTATCGATTGAACAAATTTTTCGGCGGCTTTGACTTCTGCTTCGTTAATTTTTTTTTGGGGTTTTGTGGGCTTAGCCTGTCTTGGATTAGTCTGATAGCCATAGCGGTCTATCGTGGATCCTTGCCCTAAGACTTTAGCGCCCTGTACCTCGACTCGGAACTCTCTTTTGATCGCAAGTCTTTTTTGGAAAAACAAGTGGTTGGGTTGTGCAAGGAGTTGTCTGATCTTCCAAGTTTTATAGTCTTTGTGTTTTTTGACAGCATTGATAATGGCTTCGGGATCTGCTCCGCTCATTTCCGTCTCAGTTTTTGAGCGGTGGGCTTCGAAATTTCGAAGATCGGCATTCAAAATACGTTCAGTGTCCCAGTCCCTCTCTGTAAGGATCGCTTTTTCAGTCGAAAGGTCCCAGGCGCCTTTCATGACCCATCCATCTTTGAAACGATCACCTAAGAGTTGCCCTAGTTTTTTAATGTCTATCGTCTCAGTGGTAGGGCCATTCCCCATGAGTTCTGTGAGTGAGACACCCTCTGGCATTGCACCTGGAGCAAAATATTGAAAAAGCTTCATTTCGAAAATTTTATTTTCCATCACTTGCTGGATGAGAGCATTTTCGAGTCCAGGGTTATATTTTCCTAGAATTGTGGCTTTATGGATGTGGCGGCGGTGGTAAACAACACTCTCGCCATCGATGTACAAAGGACGGTGTCCAGTCAATTGAGGGTGCACTTGTATCCAAACGACTCCTTCGTTCCAGCCCTGATTTTCTTCGCCCAGGTAATTTTCTTTTGGATCATAGAGGGCGTAACGAATGATGGGCTTTTTAGAATGCAAAGCTCTTATTTTTTCAAGGTCTCTGTGGTCAATGCCCGTGATGGATTCTACAAGAGTATCATGGCTATAGTTGCCAAAGAGTTCTGCAGAGTGGACAATTCCCAATGCCCTCCTGATGGTTCGTCCAAAATCAAAGTCATTGTTAAATTCTTTCATCTCTACAATGGGGAGAGGCCTAGCCCATTTCATAAGTGTGATGGCCCTCGAGAGAGGATCTTCTGGGAAGGCCTGTAGAAGAAGGCTTGAGACCCTGAGCCTCACCATTTTGACCACTTGAGGGACAATGATTTCTTGCTGATCTAAGAGAAGCTGCTTTGCGTCTTCGGTGGGAAGAGTCCACGCATTTCTAAAGCCTAAAAACTCCAGGCTTTGTCGATAGAGATAGTCATCATAGAATTCTCTCAAAGTAGGATTATAGTCTGGGTCGTGTAATTTTTTTAGAAATCCAGGTTGCATTTCGTACAAATATTGTTTTCTGATTTCTGGAATATTGAGTTTGTCTTTCATTTGCTCGATGTGTTCAGGGCGGGAGTAAATCCTCAAAAGGTTGATTAAATTTTTCAGAGCTTGAGGGTTGCCTCCGAGCGACGGGGCGAGCGGTGGCATCTCCACATTGACCTGAGTTGAGACTCCGTTTTCAGCATTGGCTCCGATGGCGCCTAGGTCTACTAGGGCGGTGCTCAATTTGTCAAAAAGCTCGATGTTTTCGTAAGTGAGTGGGGGCAATACGATTTCTCTTGCGGCAGACTCAAGGTCTCTGGCCCATTGCCTTTGGTAGCGTTTGGGGTCAGAAAGCGCAAATCTCCAAGCAGAGCTTTCGATCTTGAGTTTGATTTCGCCATAGGGGCTATGGAATTTGACCTCGCCATGATCCAGTCGTTCGACCACTTCTGCGCTAAAGATTGACTCGATCACTTGCTCGATGATGCCGTCTTGTAGGCCAGTGAATTCGATCTCTACCCCAAAGCGCCGCTGGTATTGAGAGCGATCAAAGAAAATATGTTCAGCGCTGGTGAGGAAATCTTCTGCGCCAGAATTAAGGCTAAAAAATGAGAAATAAATGGCAAAACTAATTGTAAAATAGGCAAGTTTTTTAATCCCCCGCATGTCACGCATATGACTCCCCCCAAGAAATCACCCCAAAATTACATGGAGCATTAACATGAGAGTTTGGAAGAGTGCAACATATAATTTTATTTTTTCAAAATTAGTTTTATTTCCCTAAAAATAAGAATTTTATTTTTTATTTTAAAAGGTTAGAAGGATTTGCAATGGCAAAGAAAGGCCTCGAGCAGATCCGAAATGTGCGCCTGACGAGATTTCCCAATCGTACCCAGGTCCGTCGTTATCAAGTTGAATTTACGTGTCCTGAGTTTACGTGCTTGTGCCCGATGACGGGGTTTCCTGATTTTGCCACGATCTTTATAAAATATGTCCCTCACAAGTGGTGCGTGGAGCTTAAGAGTCTAAAGCTCTATATCAATCGTTTTAGAGACCAAGGAGTTTTTCACGAAGATGTGGTAAATATCATCCTAGAGGATTTAGTGAAGCTCTTAGATCCTTGGGAAATTGAGGTGGTGGGGGACTTTACAGTGCGTGGAAATATTAAAACCGTCGTTCGTGCAAAGCACTCCAAGGTTGAATAGAAAAAATACAAATAAATCAGCGGGTTGTATTTTAGAGCGAGTTATAGTACTATAGTACTATGTCTTCTAAAAAATACTCTGGGAAATTTGTCCTTCGTATTCCGTCAGAGCTCCATCAGATTGTAGAAAAAAAATCTAAAGAGCTTGGAGTCTCCCTGAATCATTTTTGTAAAGCAAAGTTGGAAGAAGCTCTCTCTGGCAAAAAAAATGAACACTCTCAGGGTGTCCAATGTCTCATTCAAGAATGGGGCGAGAATGTTGTTGGCTTAGTTTTATTTGGGTCTGTGGCCAGGGGAGAGCAAACTCCCCCTTCTGACTTAGACTTACTCATTGTTTTAAATTCAAAAATAAAATTATCTCGAAGTCTTTATAAAATTTGGGATCTAAAATCCGCTGAAGTGTTTAATAAAGAGTTTAACTCTAAAGTCAGTCCACATTTTATCCATATTCCTCAAGATACAATGGGTGCAGGTGGCCTGTGGTACGAAGTCTCAATTGATGGAATTGTGCTTTGGGAAAAAAATTATTTAATTTCAAGGTTTTTAAAGCGTATTCGTGAAAGTATCTTAAGTGGGAGCATCAAAAGATTTATGACCCATGGGCATCCTTACTGGGTGAAATATGCAAAATAAAACTTTGGCACAAGATTATATTAAAAGAGCCACGCATCGACTGGTTAATTCTAATGTTTGAACAAAAGAAAAAAGAATTTTTTGATTCAGAATTTATCCTAAAAATGTGGGGAAAACTTTCTAAGTTTCCAGGAGGGAAAGTCCTTTTTAGCAGGATCACGGGTAAAATGATTCCCTACACCGGTGAGATGAAGGCGGTGATCGAAGAACTCTCTCCGGGGTATGCAAAAGTGTCGCTTCGAGACCGCCATAAAATAAGAAATCACTTGGATTCCATACATGCGATGGCGCTTGCCAATCTTGGAGAATTTACCACAGGGCTTGCTGTCTTAAGTGGCCTGCCTAAAAAATCAAGAGGGATTGTCACGCAAGTGACGGCTGAGTATCTAAAAAAAGCTCGAGGAAATGTGGTGGCAGAAAGTAAACTTCAGGAAAAAATAGATTCTCTATTGGAAAAGAAAACCTTCGAAGTTTCAGCTTTGATTAAAAATCCCGAGGGAGAAGTGGTCACCCGGGTCAAAGCTCGCTGGCTGGTGGGGCCTGCTTGAGTATTCGAAAGCTCCAAATCCAAACTAAATTTGTAGAATAACTCTAGAAAACTGCGCTATTTTGTGGTAAAACCCCCAAGTCAGAGTGTGGGAATATGGCGCAATGAAGTGTTTGTTAAATAAATTTAATTTAATCATAAGTGGAGCGTTACTCTGTTGCGCCGTTGCGTGGGCGGAAGAAATAAAAGAAATAACAATCCTTATTGATTTGGATGGAACGCTAGTGAGGGGTTATAGTACCTCTGACGGGGACAATAAAATCCAATTTAACCTTGACGGAGACTCTGTGGAACTTGCCCTTCAAGATGACGCCGCAATCATGATCCGATCATTGCTTGCGATTCCTGGCTGTAAAATTGGGTTTTTCAGCCTACACTACAGAGAAAGAATGCTTGAGATTTTAAAACGCATCCCAGTGAGTGGTGGTAAAACTGCCCTTGATCTGGCCACGTACATTTTGTCTGGAGGGGATACAACAAAAGTAGGTAACCCTTTAAAACAACCAGAATTATTTAGGGGACCCAGAAAGAAAGATCTACGTAAGATTCCAGGTATTGATCTTGCGTGGGTGATCTTGATTGACAATGAGTTTGGGGTTGTGATGCCTGGACAAGAAAGAAACCTGCTCAAAGTTTTTTCGCCAAAAGATAATTTAGAAAATTTAAATAAGAGAGATGCTTTTATGGAAAGACGTAAGCTTATGTTTGCGCGAGGAGTGATCGAGCTAGCGCTTGGAGGCGCTTCTGTTAAGGAGATCTCTCTTGCGCAAGCTTTGTTCGAAATCCAGTTTGACGCACAGGGAGTGTACCAAGGCTCAATTCCCATGGAAGAAGGGATTTATCTCCTTGGGTTGGATGCATTTAGAACAGTTGACCCAGCTTACCTGACTCCGAAGGAATTTTTGGCAAGGACTCGAGATGAGCTTGCGAAAAAAGATCGATTTTTTTGTGCATCTTATCTTAATGGGGTCTGAGGCTGTTATCCCTAAACTGAGACGACTTCTTGGATTTCGGGAATAACCTGTTTGAGGCGGTTTTCAATCCCCATCTTTAAAGTCATGGTGGAACTCGGGCAGCCTGAGCATGACCCTTGGAGATAAAGGTAAACCACTCCAGCTTCGTATTTTTCGAAAGTGATGTCGCCCCCGTCCATAGCCACAGCGGGGCGGATTTCGTTGTCTAAAATTTCCTTAATTTTCTTTTCGATTTCGCTATTATTGCCTTCTTTATGGCCATCTTGCTCAGTCACTGATTCGTTTAAAACAGGGAGGTTTTGGCTGAGGTGTTCTTGAATCAGCGTGGAACAGTTTTTATGGACTAAGTCCCAATCTCCATCTTCGCTCTTTGTGACGGTGACAAAATCTTTGCCAATCATGACACCGGTGATTCCAGGAATCTCAAACAACCGAGAGGCCAAGGGGGACTTATCTTGTGCCTGTTCTTTTTGGGCAAAGTTGTGGGCTCCCTTAGTAAGGAGTTGGCGGTTGACCGAATACTTCAAAGTATTGGGGTTCGGAGTGAAATCTAATGAGACATAAACAGGATCCATGATTTAACCTCTATCAAAATACAGACTTGGGTTACACTATATTATGCTTCTGACCCTATTTTATCTTATTTTGTGCGTTTTGTCATTTTCGAATAGTTTTGCCCTAGAATTCGAAAAAACCGACGGAAGTGCTTTGTACTTCAAAAAAGAGGGGGATAAAGAGATTCCCCCAGTCAAAACAAATCTTTTTGAAGTGAGCTTTTTAGGTTTGCTTCGCTCCAGTTCTCCACTTAAGCCTTTAGTGTTGGTGGAGGGAAGGCCTTGTCAAAATTGCCTTCAAGACAAATCTCTCTATTTGATTTTTTTGGATGGACAAAAAGCAACACAGCTCGTTTATCCTGGAAAAATCATTGATCAAAAAACAAATCAAGTTGTCTATGAGTCCAGAGTTTTTTTTGGTCAGTGCCTCGGTCAGCATCCAAAGTCCCTTAAGAAATATTTTCCAACTTTAGAAGAGGATTTTTCTGGAGATGTTTATCTCAACTTTCAAAAAGAAAAAGTAGATCGAAGATCGCATTTGCAAAAAAGTGTTTTTATTTCTGTGCCCGGAAAAACCCTTGTTCATGAGAGGCTACTTGAGAGAAATCAGCCTGATTTGCCATCGGTCCTGCAAAAAACTAAGAAAAAGCTTTGTTTCGAAATTCCAGGACGCGCAAGGCGGATGTTGGCACATGCTTTTAAAGACGAGCATGAAGAAGACGAGCATGAAGAAGGGGCGCCTGAAAAAGGGGTGCCTGAAAAAGAGACAAAGGAATAAGATGCTTGCCCAGAAAAAAACAATTGTGATTGCCCCTTGTTATAACGAAGAAGTCAAAATCGGGCGAGTGGTTGAGCGAATTGTACAGATGAAAGAAAAAGTGGTCGACGAAATTTTAGTGGTGGATGATGGTTCGACGGATAACTCAGCAAAAGTCGCCGAAGACAAAGGGGCGACTGTACTTCGTTTGGGGGCAATCGTAGGTGTTGGGGCAGCTATTAGAACCGGGCTTGGGTATGCCTTAGGAAAAGGGTACGATTTTATTGTCATTATTGCTGGCAATGACAAAGACGAGCCAAACGAAATTCCACATCTATTGAAGCCCATCGTAGAAGAGGGGTATGACTTTGTACAAGGGTCTCGGTTTTTAAGTGAAAATCTTGCACTCAACCTTCAAAACATGCCTTTTTACCGTCGCTTGGCCACTCGGTTGCATCCTTTTTTATTTTCTTTTTTTGCAGGAAAAAAAGTTACTGAGAGCACCAATGGATTCAGGGCCTTTCGGGCTTCGATTCTAAAAAATCCAAAGATCAGGCTCGATCAAGATTGGCTCAATCAATATGAGCTCGAGCCTTATCTTTATTTTAAAGTCATCCAGCTTGGATTTAGAGTTACAGAAGTCCCGTGTACTAAGATTTATCCCCCGAAAAATTTAGCAAAGAAACATGGTTATACTAAAATGATCCCCTTTGTGAGCTGGTGGTCGATTTTACGGCCGATGATTTTGCTTAGGCTTGGAATTAAATCTTAAAAAATCTCATGACATGAAATATTATTATATTGAGGATGTTCCTCTTATTGTAACAGCACCCATTCTTAAAGTCTCCTAAAACGAGTTCAGGCGGCTATTTTCTCCGGTTTGATCTGCAGTTCCAGCTGATACCCGAGCACTCTAAGTAGTTTGTAAATTGTATCAAAGGTCGGCGTGCGACGTTGATCGCCATTTTCTAGCCTTGCTATCAATGGCTGACTCACCTTTGCTGCCTTTGCAAGCTCCGCTTGTGAGAGACACGCTTTTGCTCGAAGGTCAGCGATCATGTGCGCCACCTGAAGATAAAAACGTCGCTCTTCAAAAACAATAGAAAACGCAGAATCTTTGCGTTGCCTCTCAATAATGCTTTCTAACGAAACACCTTTTTTACGATTCATTCTAGTCTTCATCGCAGTACCTCCTTCAAGCGTTTACGCGCAACATCGAGTTCATGTTTGGGAGCTTTTTGTCCCTGCTTCTTATAAGAATGGAGAACATAGATCAAATCTGGCGCCAAGGTTACATAGAAAAAACGCCAGCCACCGCCAGAGGTTCTTATCTTGATCTCCCAAAGCTTCCCGTCTATTTGACGAAACTGGCAACCCAAAGCATTGAAACCATGAGTTTTTATATCCTCAAAGACCGCCAAAATAGCGGCACTGTCTTGGATGGGCAAGTCATCTAGAAAGGATTCAAAGTAGCTTCTGCCTGACTTTGCTTGATGAAATTCAATATGCACACTATCTTAATATAACCATTTGGTTATTAAATCAACTACAAAAAATCGAGATCCTTCCCAGTACTTTAAAATGATCCCCTTTGTGAGCTGGTGGTCGATTTTACGGCCGATGATTTTGCTTAGGCTTGGAATTAAATCTTAAAAAATCTCATGACATAAAATGACATCCCCTGACGTCCACCAATGTCCACAGATAGCCCCTTGACTTTGTTGCTGTGCATCATGTATTGCGTTTTCTTATGATACAAAAAAATAATCCGGTTGGCAGGTGTCTTTTACTCGTACTTACCTTTCTTTTTTCAAGCCTGACTCTTTTTGCGGGTGTTTCTGACAAAGATCTTGTGGTGCAAGGTTTTGGGCAGCCTTTGAACTTGCTGCAAAAGTCTGATTTAGGAAAATTTTCAGATAAGACATTGCACGTTGTAAAGGTTTTTCTTGACCCAAATATTAAGCAAATCAGAGAAAAAAGTTTTAGTGATACACAAAGTTGGCCTGAGTGTTTGTGGGGAAAAGAAGATAAAGGTTTTACTGTTTCAAATCGAGAAATTAAAAGTGCGTTTGGGTTTTTGAGAGATGCCGCAGAAACAGCCTTAAAGTCATGGGGTACTCCAGAGGCTCGTAAGATTTTAGAGCAGATGGCAGAAGTTTTGAGTTCTCTTCAGATGAATTTCAGAAATCCAAACAAGGCTTCTTACTCGCTTTTGCCAGAGTTTGTTCTTCGGATGCTGAGCGAAATCAGCTCTAAGGTGGGGACCGTCAATGACGGCGAGGCGAAAAACCTCAATTTCCCAATACGAAATCCAGATATCAGTAGCTATGATCCAGTGGATTCCACACTATGGAGTCCTCCTAAAAACCTTGAAAAACAAGATTTGACCTGGGGATCTGAGCGCAAAGGGCCATTGATTTCGGGTGCTGACCTTTGTAAGTATGATGGAGCGAAGAGTTCTTATGGAACACACCCAGGGTTTAAGATGAAGTGTGGGGACAAGAAACAAACACTCAGGGTAAAATTTGCAGAGATCAGGTCTCAATCTTTTTCAACTCGAGTTTTGTCTGCTTTGGGTTACAGTATAGATGAGGTTGTAGATCCTCTAAATTATATTCTTAAACCAACCGACACACTTGGGAGTTTAAGTACCAAAAGAGTTTTAAGGTTGGAGTATAACCATGAGATTTTGAGTGAGCTCCATAAAAGAAAACAGGTAGAATTTGATGTCACTTTATTCCCTGGCCTTCTAACACTAGTGACTGAAAATCTCACAGAGCTTCATAATATTGACCCATTTTTGAGAGTTCAAAGAGGTTATTTGAGTAAACGTGTTGAGGGAGCCGAGCAGGATGGCGGCGGAAATTGGTATCTAAACGGAGTTGAGAAAGATCCTATGAAATTAGATCTAAAAAAATTCCTTTTAAGAAATCCGAACTCCCCAAGTGCCTTACTTGCGGGCAGGGATAAGAGTAACTATAACCTAGATAACGAAAAATTAGTCACAGAACTGGTCATGGCTCCCGTGCAAGTTAAAACAAAAGAAGACGGCATTGGTCCATGGGATTGGAATGAGTTTGGCCACGATGGATGGAGAGAGGCCAGGGGCTTGGGTTTGATAGCTGCCTGGATGGGCTGGCATGATGTGCGTTTTGACAATAACCGCCTAGGCATTATTGAGGACAGCAATGGACAGTATGCCTTGAAGCACTATTTGCATGATACGGGCAGTGTGCTTGGAGAGTCTGCCAATGTTCTTAAGCAAAGTGCAGATGATGCTGAACGATTTCCCTGGTCAGTGACCCTGGGAGAACCACAGGCAGATGATCTTTATGACACCCATTATTTTAAAGTAGTGAGGTTCAATACGTTAGACAAGTGCGATGCATTCGAAAAAATGAATGTCAATGACGCAAAATGGGGCGCACGACTCATTGCTCGATTATCCCCACAACAACTTGACCAAGCACTTATCGGCTCTGGTTTTTCTGCAGCTGAGGTCGTTCTATTGAGAGAAAAACTTTTGCTCAGGCGATTTATGGCTTTGAGAGATTTAGGTTTGGGTGACGAATATGCAGGTATTGCCAAAGGCCCTGCTGTCTTACAGGTGAGCAAATCTAATGACGGGCGTCGTCGAGGAAAAGTTCGTGAGGCCTATGAACACGGTGGAGCTGTAGTCGACATGAAAGTAAACTTTGATCCAACGAAAGAGGCTTTGCCTGTTGCCACTAAATTAGTTCCAGAGGTGGATAACTACAAAGTGGTCAATGGAAACTTGAGGGATATTTACCCGAATGTCGTAAGAGCGAAGGTTTTGCATGGAGACATTGTAGAACTCCACCCTGTCAATGGAAGTGGAGATTATAGAAAGAGGCACGAGTAATCTCTCAATGCATTGCTAAATGACTTAAAAAGGGCTGAGTTTAATAGACTCAGCCCTTTTTTTTTGAGGTAGAAAATGAACTTACACTACAAAAAAATTTTAGTATGGATTTTTTCCTGTTTATTGTTTTTCGGATTGAGTGGTGCTGAAAACTGGGCCAGTTCCAATTTTGAGGTTCAGTGGCCACCTGATGTCAGCAAAGACACTCAAGATCTCAGTGTGCCGGGCTATGGAGAAGCACTGAATTTATCCAAAAAAACAGATTTAGAAAAATTATTGCACAAAGTAGAGAAAGTATTAGAAGTTTTGCAAGATGAAAAAACAGCAAAAGAAAAAAGAATAAAAGAATTGAGTGACCCTACTGAGTGGCCCGAGTATTTGCGAGAACTCGAAGAACAAAAAAATTCTAAAGTAAAATTTGTTGTTTCGAACGAAAAAATCAGAACAGCCTTCAAATTTCTGAAGCAAAAAGGAGAGGTCCTATTAAAAGAGTGGAATGAGATTGGTTACGACCGTAAAGCCCGTGGTCTTGCAATGCAAATCTTAGAAGTACTCAACTCACTTGAGCTCAACTTTAAAATTCCAAGCCAAGATTTTTCGATCCTAGGAGTGATTGCTAAAATTGCTGTTCAATCCACAACTACAAATATTGGAAATATCGACGATGGCGAAGCAAAAAATATACCAGATCTAGCAGTCGGTGATTTAAGTAAAATAGATCCTTCGGACTCCTCTTTGTGGAGGTCTCCAAAAAATATAGAAAACTTAAATTTGACCTGGGGGTTTGATCGTGCGGGTCCTATGGCTTCTGGAGCAGATCTCTGTGAGTACTCAGAGCCCAAGAGCTCTTATGGCACTCACCCTGGATTTAAAATAAAGTGTGGAAAAAAAGAGAATAAGAAAACACTCAAAGTAAAGTTTGGAGAGGAACGCTCTGAGTCTTTCTCAGGCCGTGTTCTTAATGTTTTGGGTTACAATCTAGAAGTCGTAGACCCGCTCAATTATGTTGTAGAGGCTAATGACTCTCTGGCGGATTTAAGCGTGAGCACCAAAAATATTTTACGCCTAAAATACGATCGCAGAATTTTAAGTGAGCTCCATGAAAGAAAGCCCCTTTTGTTTCATCTGATGTTGTTGCCAGGTTTTTTTACTCTCATGACTGCAAACCCTACAGAGTCCTTTAATATTGACCCTTTCTTAAGAGTTCAGAGAGCTTATCTTAAAAAATACATCAAAGGAGCCAAAACAGATGGAGATGGCGGGTGGTATGTCTCAGGTTTTGAAAAAGATGGCAATTCGTTAGATCTTAAAAAACTCATCATAAAAAACCCTCACTTACACTCTGATCCATTGGCCTCCAGAGATGAAAAAAACTATGCCGAAAATGACAAAGACTTAATAGACCAACTGGTGATGTCCAGCCTTCAAGTTCAAGAAGACCTTCCGGGCAATGTGAGGGTGGGCCCATGGGACTGGAATGCTCTAGGACATGACAGGCTGAGAGAGGCTAGAGGGCTGGGTCTGATAGCTGCTTGGATGGGGTGGAATGACGTTCGTTTTGACAACAATCGATTGGTCATTGAAAAAGATCAGGATAAAAATCTTGTTTTAAAGCATTACCTCACAGATACAGGGAGTGTTTTGGGCGAATCTCAAAGCGTTGTGAAGCAAGGCTCTCAAGATCCAGAGCGATTTCCTTGGAGCATTACTTTGGGAGAACCTCAGGTCAATGATTCCTCCAATATCACCCACCATTTTCAAGTCGTTAGATACAATACAACTCTGGATCCTTGCTCAGCCTTCCAAAAAATGAGTCTCAGTGACGCTCGTTGGGGGGCAAGGCTTATTGCTCGATTGTCAAAAAAACAAATAGAACAAGCCTTGATTGGGTCTGGTTTTTCTGCCGCAGAAGTCGTTTTATTGAGAGAAAAGTTGCTGTTACGGCGCTACATGACCTTAAGAGATTTGGATCTTGCGCAAGAGTATCCAGAGATCGAAACAGGACCTGCTGTCAAGCAGTTAAGCAAGCTTGACGAGCGGCACAGCAGAAGTAGAAAAGTTCACAGCGCATGTGAGCACAACGGTACTTCGGTCGAATGCCAAGTCAACTATGATCCAACCAAAGAAGCTCAGCTAGAGGCTGAGTATTGGGACGAAAATAAAATATTGAGGAAATTGAGCCCAGCACCAGGAAAGCAGAAAGTCGTCAATGGCAACTTGGTAGATTTAAATCTCGGAGCATCTCAGAATAAAGACTTTAGAAAAAGGCATTGATTTTACATTTTTATTATTTATAAAACACCCAACCAAGGGATTTGAACCTGAGACAAGCGTAAGCCACTTTGTGTGGCCAAGTCTTGATAGCTGGGCTCACTTCCCTGGTACTTTGCGTTAGAAAATAGCCTTCTTCTCCACAGCAATCGCGATTTCCAGAATACCCAAGGTTTTCATAGAGTCCATCACCTCTAATACGGTGCCGTGGCTTGTGCTTTTGTCTGCTGCCAAGAGCACGTCTGTTTTAGGATCTAATGAGAGTGCTTTTTTGATTCTTTCAAATAAGATATTTTGACTGATTTTATGGCCTTCAAAATAAATCTCTCCCTGCGGCAGTAGAGTGACACGAAGGGTGATGTGCTTTGTCTGACTAGATTGGGTCACGGCTGGGAGTTTTAACTTGATATTGGAGGGATAGAGCACTGGAGCGGCACACATAAAAAGGATGAGCAAAACTAAAACAATATCCACAAAGGGAGTGATATTGATTTCAGTCACTAAGTTTTCGCCTGGGTTGAGATGATTGATATCCATAGTTTAACTCCCTAAGACAAAGCCTGCCAAGCTTTGTGTGCGATTGAGTATAGCTTTCATTTTTCTTTGATAAAAATTGTAGGCCATCACGCATGGTATTGCAATGAGGAGCCCGGCTGCCGTGGTGACTAAAGCCTCTCCCAAGCCTCCGCTCATAGATAAAATGCCATTGCCTTGGCTCGAGAGATCCGAGTGACTGATTTCGACAAAAGCTTTTATGATCCCGAGCACGGTTCCAAGTAAGCCAATAAAAGGAGCAGCGTTTCCCAAGGTTCCCAAAATAGAGAGGTATTTTTCTAAAGAGAGCTGTTCCATTTGGAGACGACTGAGGAGTCTTTTCTCGACTTGAGCACCCTCGTCTTGTTTAGAGAGCCAAAGAAGTGTTTTAGATTCCACACAAGGATAGTTTTCAAAATAAAGAGGAGCCTCTGTTTTCCATTCCTGAGGCAAGCCCAAGTCCAACCAGCATGAAAACTTTTTGTTCCACAATAGAAATCCGACTCTTTCTTGATTTCTGAGCTCTTTCCAACGGTTTAAAAAGACGCTCACTGCAATCAGGCTACAGGCCAGAAGTAGCCACAAGACCCAGCCAGCACCGAGCGTCAAAAATAGATCAAATGTTCCCTTAATCATATTATCTCCTTTTCTTTTTTAGGTTTTCTTAGTGAATGAACACCTGTTCTCCCTGAATTTTATGCCCCACGTACTCTTGCCCAAATTTTAATTGAGCAAAGAGTTGTCCCATCTTTTTTTCCAGATAAGAAGCGGCATTGCCCTTTTGATTGATATCTGGAAAATAAAACCGAATCTCGGTCAAAGCCCCCTGTGGGTTGACTGTGGCCTCATAAGACACTCGGAGTGTGAGACTGGGGTCTAGCTTCAGGGCTTCTCCATAAGCTTGCGAAAGTTTAGGTTTGATAGTGCTCATGATTTTTTGAATTTTCACACTTTCTTGTGGAGAAAAAACTGTTTCTTTGATTGTAGAGTTTAGATTGACTTGGATTTGAGGCAGAGACATAGGGGCCCCTGTGAGAGGTTTTAAATCCAATTTTCTGATCCAATGATTGAGTTCGGCAAGTTTGGACGAAGCCTTGGGCTGTGATAAAAGGCTGCTTAAGCTTACTCCTTGGAAGGGTGTTGTGTTTGAACTGAGAGGGATGACACCTGCTTGCGCTTGAGAGTTAAGCAAATGAATGTGGATGGATTTTTCTAGCCCCTTTTGATGATTTCCAGAAAAAATAAAAATAAGACTGAAAATTAAAAGGTGACACGCACTTGAGACCAAAAAATTTTTTAAGATAAGGCAGCTCTCACGGTAAGTGATCCACTTGATCCCAAGTTTTATTTGGAACTCCAGTGTGTTGTCTTGCTCTGTTTTTTTTATGGAGAAAAAAGGGTAAATCATTTTATTTCTCCAGTGGTTTCTCCGGTGGTTTGAGGTAGGTTTTCTTTTTTGCTCAAGGTTGAAATAAATGTATTTTCAATTTGAGTAAAATCTTCTAATACAATCTGGAAAGCGATTTTTTCCAAAAACTCTTGGCTTTCAATAACTTGGATTGAGGTTTTCGATTTTGCTTCAATTAAAACTGTGTTCAATCGGATGTTTTTTTCATTTGCCAAACTGAGATGCGATAAAAACAGAAGGAGCAGAAAATTAGACTTCATTTTTTGACCCCATTTTATACCACTGCGCGATATGGTCCAGAATCGTTATTTTTTGATGAGCAAACTCAGGTGGAAACTCTAAATGCGAAATTTCTACTCTCAGTTGCTCAGAATTGTTTTTAATGAGGCTGGAAATAGTAGTGCCAAGAGGCGGAAATGTTTTTGATGCCAATAAGAAAAAAGACATCGAAGTTTTTATTAGGCTGATCTTTTTCTGAAGATCAGCAAATAAGTCTAAGTTGTTTTTGTCTAAGACAATTTGAGAAGCTCTGTGATGGGTCTCCAACCCTTGCTTGAGTTTAAGGAGTGAAAATAAATAGGGAGTTTTTTGTAGGTCTATCTTTTTTGAGTCAAGTTGAATAAAAAAATCACTTTTTAGATCGATTAAATCAGATAGGATTGATTTTGCACTTTCAAAATAAGTCATTGCGAGAGGTGCACTTTTTAGACCGGGAACCGTGAAGGGGGACTTAAAGTATTCCTCGATTATTTTTTCCAACCCTGTTTGGTAGGTCTGTAATATCGTAGATGAGGTTGACAATTCTCTTTCAAAAAAAGCTTGTTTTTTAATTAGAAATTCCCAGTTTTTGATTTGGGAACTGAGTTTGATAAAGACTTTAAATTGTTCTTCGATAGGAAGAGCTAGTTTTTCGCTTAAAAGCTCTGTGTCTAAAAAGGGAAGTGCCCAAGAATTCAAAGTTTTGTCATTTTGAGTAGAGTTTAAAAGAACTTCTAAAAACCACAAAAGAGGTCTTGGGTTTTTAAAGTTTGAAGCCAAAGAAGGACTGCCATAAACTTGAGACAAAAATAAGATCTTCTTTTGAGTGTCTTTATATTTAAAAATAAATGTGTCAGCTAAAGAAAAATAAAGGGGACTATTGAGAATAAGGGCTCTCCAAAGCGAGCTGCTGTTTTGAGTCATAATGATTTTGTGCCATCGCTCAAACGTAGATTTTGGATTATTTTGATTCATGTCGATCAAGCCCAAATAGTATTGAGCAAAGTCTCTGTATTTTTCTGATTTTATCTTCTCAAATGCATTTTTAGCTAAGTCAAACTTACTTTCGTCAAACAAACGCAGTGCCAGTGTTTTATAAATGGTTTCTTGGCTCTCACGGTCAAATTTTTTTTCTATATTTTCTACAAAATGCTGAGCTAAAATCTGTTCGGCCTGCGCCGGCTTGTTGAGGAGGGTCAAGAGTAAAGAAGCTTGAAAGCGATCGTCTTCGTTGGGACCTGCTTTAATCACATCTTGTAGTTTTTTCTCAGCCAATTCATGATCGTGCTGCAAAATCAGAAGACTTGCTTGAGAGAGATTTTCAGAAAAACCGTAACTTAAATGAGAAAGAAAAAAAATAAATAAAATCAAATAGGGTGTTATTTTTTGCATAAATCCTCAATGGGACTGCCATAGAAGTGAGGGTCTATTGCAAAGCTAATATTTGTGTTAGGCCACTTTAGACGCTGAATATTTTTCTCTTTTTTTATGACCCCTCCTTTGGAGGTCGGAAAAGCCCCGTTTCTTTCATTTATGATCGGGATATATTGTAGTATTTTTTCTAGCTTGTTTTTGAGCTCCTGGTCTACCTCATGATCTCTACTCCACGCCAAAAGTGTTTTTAAGAGATTTTGGGCTTCTTGAGTGTGACAAACTTGCAGGAGAGCTAATCCCTCTAACAATACCAACTCAGGGTCTGGATAGTATTTCCACCAAAACTGTCGGTAAGCTTGTGCGGTGCCGAAAAAGTGTTCCCAGTCTTTCTGTTGATAAAGCTTTGTTTGTTCCTGCTTAAAAGCGCTCAAATAAGATGAGTCAAAACAATAAGCGTGGCTAGAAAATAGAAGTAGCCCAATGATTACATTATATTTTGACATAAATTCCACCTCCTAATTTGTTTCTATGGATCCACCCCCGCTGAGATGATTTTTCTAAATAGAAATTATAAAATAAACTAAACCCATAAAGATCAGTGAATTCTATATTTTGCTTGACAAAGAATTCCGCTCCAAAAGCCTTAAAGTAAGGTCGATAAGAGGTCAAACCCACTCCAACTCCAAACAATAAATCATAAGACAAAACAGATTTCCCAAGTCCATTCACTAAACCATGGACAAAACGATAGCCAGCAGCAGTATAAAGACTCCATTCTGGATAAAAATAAGTGACCTCACTATGGTAAGTGAGAAGACTACCTTCAATGCTTTCTTGCAGTGGCGTCAAAGAATGTTGGTAAAAGCTAGGATTTATGGAGAGTGTAATATTTTCAGTGAGCCAGTATTGTCCATCCATAGAGAGACTTTTTATTTGGTAATAAGGGTTATTGAGTTCAGTTCCATATTCAAGGCTTAAATCTAAGTGGTGGAGATTCGAGTGTTTGCTTTCCATCAAAAACAGATCTCCATAGGTTAAGCTCTCGATGCGGTTATCCGAAAAAGCAGTAGTCAATAACCCACATGCGATGAGTGAAAAACCTACAACTTCGAGATTAAAAGCATTCCATTTATCCATCATTTTTACCTCAGGCTGACTCCGATCCGACTCTGAGCAAGCTCTGTGCCAGTCCGGTATAAAAATTGCAAATGGGTTTGGCGTATGGTTAAGGCAACCCTTTTTTTAATAGTGATCGCTGCTCTCAGCTCTTGCACTCAAGCAACGGTGGAAGTCAAACAGACGACTTTTTTAACTGTAAAAGACGCTCTTTTTCTTTTAGAACAAGCCTCAAATGTCAAAGAAAATAAAAATGTAATCGATCGGATCAAAAACAATACGAATTCAGACTTTACATGGGATATTTTTTGGGATCTCATTTTAGAAAAAAAAATACTCTTAAAACTAGAAAAAGACGCACAAAGCGCTTTGTTAGAGCTTCATTCTATTTCTTGCTTGGAAAAAAATTTTAAATCATTTTCAAAGCTACTGTTGAATTCAGAGAAAAAACTAGACTATTTTTTTGCACCCAAACGACAATGCTGGGTGGGCTTGGGATCTGAAATGACAAAGCAAGTACTGAGCTTTTTTCAAAATCAATCAGTGGTAGAAGAAGCGCAAAAGATAGCCACACTCTTATCTTTAGAAGTTCGCAGTCAGCCTCAAGAGGATTGGAGCCCCGTTTTAAATCAGTTTTCTCTGAAACAGTGGGAAGCGATTGCTTTTACTTTATCTGAGTCTTCGTCACAGGATATCAGAAAATTGATGGATCTCATGAATGTTTTTCAAGAGGTCCAAGGCACTATTCCTTTTGCACAGTCTCTGATTGCTCCTGCTCTTGTTGATTCTGCCGCCTTTAAATTTATGGTAAAAAAATTTGGATTTTATGAATCTCTCCATTTGATGGATTTTAGCTCTCCATTGCTTCTTCAAAAGCTAAGTATCGAAAATAAAGAAAATCTATTAACTCAACTTAGTAAATTTTTCAGAGACTCAGTTTTAGATCATGCTCAAGACTTAAGTTTGATTTGGAGTGAGTATTTGCTGGTCCGATCGATTGAAAATAAGTTAGGAGATGAGTATCCCTTTGTATTTGCCTTAGCTTGGATGCAGAATCTACACCTTATTTTGGAAGAAATTTTTTTGCAGGATCCAGCAAAAAGTTTAAAATTAGTCGATTATCATTCTTTAGATGCCTTTTGGTTGCAGTGGAGACTGGCTAAAAAATTAAAAAAAACAGATCTCTTTTTAGCGCTCGCTCAAAGTGAACTTCCCCCTAGTTTCCCAGGTCGACTTGAACAAGTTTTGGCTCAAAGGCTAAGAGTGCACCTCGCTTTCTCTCATTCTCCACATTTTCAAGACCCGGAAGGTGAGCTCCAAGAGTATTGCCGAGGTTTAGAAAAATTTGGAATTCCAAAAGTTAAAGTTCCATTTATAGAGCTCTCTGTATTATTTTCAAAGCCTCTTCAGCCCGGTTGTTTCGAAGTTTTAGATTCTGAGCCTGGGCTTCATTTTGAAATGAAAATATCGCAACTCATTATGCCCTCTGATTTTGTCTTGATTGCTCCAGGACTTAATCTCAGTTTTGAGACTCAGGTTTTAGATGGGTCGATCCTAGATTTGTCTTCGCACTTAAAACACCCAGACCTAGCTTTAGAAGATACACCGTCTGAAAAAAATGCGAGTGTGTTTCCCTTGGTCATGGGCATTCAGATCGAAGCACCCTCTTTTTTTAGAGGACCAGGAATTTACTATTTCATGGTCCACCACACGGTCAAAAAAGCTCAGTCCGGCATTGCGGCTTTGGTTTTGTCTAAAGATGGATTTTCTGGGGGAAGTTTACAACTTCGATTCTCACCTGTGTCATCTGCTCCTAGTTTTCTGAGTCAAGGATCATTATGTCAAAAGGGAGCGCCCCCTCAAAGAGGAGGCCTTGGAGATCTTTCGGAAGTCACTCCGCAGATTCTTGAGCGGTGGATCTCTCGACTCAGTCTAACTCCTCCAAGCCTTCCTCAAGAAAGGCCAAAATTTCTAAAAAATGTAAACATCGGGGTGCTTCGCAGTTTGTTAGAACAAGGAGTACGAAATGGAAATAAAGAATTAAAACTCTTTGTTCCTGATAATCTAGATTTTTTAGATGAGAGTCAAAAGAAAAAAATAATGAAACAATGTGAACTTCTCGGTTTAGACCTCAATGCTTGCTTAAAAAACTGGGTCACCGAATCTGCTCAACTTTTAGTAAACCAGGCGGAAAGTTTTGATGGGCCCCACTCTGCTCTTTTGCCTGAGCTGCAAACGTATCAATATAGTGAGCCCTCTGGAGCAATGGGCCCACTCAACGCAAATGGAAACGCTGGAATAAATGGAGAAATTTTATGGATAGATTAAAATCAAAAAATTTTATGTATGCAGCAACAATTTTGGGAGTCTTATTTAGCCTTGTAGCCTTTTCTATGGAATTTCCGCCTCCTCCACTCACTCAAGATTTTGGGGGCAGCATCAAAAGTGGAATTTATCGGATGATTATTCCTGAGAGTGGATTGGTTTTAAGTCAAAACGAAATTTTAAGAGCCGAAGAGATTGTGATTTCCGGACCTATTGAAACTCGAGGGCACGAGCTGATTTTGGATGCACGAAGAGTGGAGTTCATAAAAGGCGGCAAAATTTTAGGATTTACGCACGAAGCTCAACCTACATTGAGTGTAGGGTTGCCCGGCAACAAAGGAGGTCAAGGCTGTGACAACTGTGAGCCGGCAGATCCATTTACAATACGTGCAAATAAAGGTGGAGCTGGGGGAGGGGGTACTTCTGGGGGGTTGGGAGCCGCCGGGGTTCAAGGTGATTTGCAGCCACTCCAAGTTCGATTTTTTAGTGCCAGTATTTTAGGACAGCCCATTCTCACTCTAAAGGGTCAAAAAGGTGGGAAGGGTGGTTTTGGGGGAAAAGGTGGAGACGGCGGAAATGGCGGCAAGGGGGGAAAAGCAAGAGCGACTTGTTTTGTTTGGGCGAGTTATGGGCCAGGCCAGGGGGGGGAATCTGGATTGAGAGGCCAAGGAGGAAAAGGGGGAACGGGGGGGCGCGGAGGGCAAAGTATACCCCTTCAGTTTTTGACTTCGCAAACACTTTCAAGCTTAAAAACAGACCTCATTGTCACCGAACAAGGAGAGGGTGGGGATGGAGGAGATCCTGGTGAGTCAGGCAATGGAGGTTCCCCTGGCGATGGAGGAGATGGGGATTCGGCAGGATGCCTTTTCTTTTCAATCCAGTTTGGTTCGGGGCCGGGTGGACATGTGAACAAAAAAAATCCTGCAAATTTAGGGAGAGGAGAAGGAGGGGAGGTGGGTCAAAATATTCCCAATGGCCTTTCTATAAAAGATGTCTCAGAATTAGAGCTCCAAAGAGGCGATGTATTGAGATCTTGGTTTCAATTTCATTGGTCCAGAACCCTCGCACTTCTTGTCCAAGAAACCCTTTTGCTCGTGAGTGATCTGGAGTTTACAAGAAATCAATTGGCACAATTCTCTGCGCGGGATGATTTGCTCAAACGAATTATTTTAAATTCTAACCGACAAAAAACTCTTCAATTACAAGACGACTGGAGAAATCATTTTTTACAGCCACTGGAAGCGGGAGATAGCGGTGTTCATCATATTGTAGATCCTTTGCTCAGAGGGCTTGATTTGATATTAAGTGTTTCGGATTTAGATGAAATTAAGAAAAATTTTGATCTAGCATTAATCCAAGCAGAATCTCTTTTGGCCAGCCGCCTCGATCTGGCATTGAATGAATGCGTTCGATTTAATAAAACCTTATCTCAGCACGCACAAGAGCTCCTTGGGGCAACCTCTCATTTTGATGTTCCCATTTGTCGAGGGGTGCCTGATTTGACGTTGCCAGAAAATATTGAAAAAGAAATTATCACAGTAAAATCCTACATTCCTGCAGCACCTCTCGGAATTGAGGTCAAACTCACCGGAGAGCAACCTCTCCCTGAACATGCCTATCTTCCTAAAACGACCTGGTTTCTATTTGATCTAGCGTCTCTGTTTGTGAAATTTGTCTCTTTTACAACCGCATTTGCTGAAGATTTTGACATTATCTTTGTAAATCAAAAAACAATTTCTATAAAAGAGTTGCAAAACGTGATTCCAGAAGCGAGGGGGAGGGTGGATGGATCTGTAGTGGGTTATAAACAGCTGGACGAAAAAAAGATCAGAGAAGATCTGGCTTATTTTTTACATGTTCAAGCCCTTTTAGCAGGAGTAAAAAAATGAGATTTTACTCTGTTTTTTTTAGTTTGCTTCTAGCTCTAAACCCGAACTTGAGTCGGAGCGAAGAAAAACCAAGTGAGGCGATTGAGAGAACAATCCACGTGATCGAAGAGGGGTATCCCAGTTTTGTTCATGCTACATTTTTGGACTTAATTCAAAGTCGGTTTTTGTTAAATTTTGAAGACTATAGAAAGTCAGTCCTTTGGATTACTAAAAAATCAGAAGCCTCAGCGCAGCAGTTTCAAAAGGTTGATGTGCAGTGGAAAGAAAAAATGAATGAACTCGATGGCGATCATTTTTTTGAAAAGTTAACAGAGCTCTTGTTTTTAAAAGAGAGTTTGCCTAAAGAGCAAAGGCTCATTAGCACACTCTTGCAAGATCTGAATATCCTCAAAGACAGTTGGAATGAACTCTGCTCTGAAAAAAAGATAGAAGGACTCGCTCAGTTTTATAATCCGAGCAATCTTTTTATGTTAGACCATATTGATTTTATACAAATTCCGAGTAAAAATTTATCTTTTGAAATAGGAGTATCAATCAATACCTCTGGAGAATTTAGTCAAACAAACCATAGTGGCATGAGCAGCAATGAGATCGAAGATGCGGTTCCCTATGTGGGTTCGGCGGTGGGCAGCTGTTTATTAGGTCCGGTAGGTGGCTTTGTTGGCATGGTTGTGGGTTCCCTTGTAAAGTGTATGATTTTAGGCATAGAAAATATTCCAATCATCCGTGAGATCAATCAAGAATGGAATTTGATTGAGAAGTTGAGAGGTGTTCAGAAAAATATTTTAGACCATGAGAGTGTCGGCATTAAGCCCTTGATTGAGAAAAATTGTAGAGATTTTTTTTCTGGAAATATGGAGAATTATTTTCAAAATTCTATCCAAGAAGTCAATGCTTATCAAAAAAGTCTGGATCAAGTTCAAAATAAAATTGATCAAGATTGGGAGAGAATAGGCGATCTATTTAAAAATAAATTAAAAACCTATAATGAAGATTATCTACCAAGGGTCAAAGAAAATTATTTATATTTACTTAAAAAAAAGTTAGAGAATAAAGTTATTTTAGATCAAGAGATCATTCGTTTTATGCAGTTAGAGGTGGGTCCTGCTTTAAGTGAGTGGGATTTAAAAAAGGGTGAGTCTGATTTGAACTTTAATCAAGCACAGCAAAGTCTTTGGAGCGAGATTATTTTGGGTGATGTTCGGTTTTATCAAGGCGAGAGCTTTAGTTTTGGTGCTTTAGATTTTGCAATAAAACCAAAGGAAACAAGCTATTGGGATAATGGTGTGTTTGAGCTTTTGAAAGTCATGAGGAGTGTAGAATGATCAATGAGCTTCTGCTGCTTTTATTTTTTTCTGCCACTCTGAGCTTCGGCGATGGGAACGCAATTGAAACTCCAGAGTGGTCGTATGAGTTTAAAGAAGAGAATTTCATCCCAGGAAGTAGTGCAAACCAAATTTCTATAGGAATTCCGGTGGGACGATTTGAGTTAAAAAAATCTCCTTTTTCACTCAATGGCCTCAAATTGACAGAATTTTTTCCACAAGTCAATCAGCTAAAAAAAGTTCAAAATCTGGCAGTTGAAAACGAAAAAAATAGGATCTTAGAAGAAGTTAAAAATACTACATTGGCTAAGCCCATTTCGGCCGAAATAAAGCCAATTTCAAGCAATGGAGTTGTGGGCAATGCAATCGGTGAGCCATTTTTAGATTGGGGTTTGTTCAAAGAATGTGCGCTACGATCCTTGCCTGTCCTAAGAAAACTCATGAAAGTGAAATTGCAAACGCCTGAGGCCTATTGGCTTGAAAATGAGTTCATTGAGACTCTCAAAAAAGAGCGCAATGGTGTTGTCTGCGGGAAATATCTGGGAAAAAATAAAATTCAAATTCCATCTTTGCTTGAAGAAGTAAAATTTCTCGCTGCTTTTTTGTCTAGAAAGCCTCCAGAACTTCAATATTTAGCGCGTGTTGTTTTTATGGCCTATCAGAGTGATTCGAATGGTGAACTCACTCTCATTTGGAAAAAGTATTGGAGCTTGCTTTCTGTTTTGGCTGTTTTCTCAGAAAAACCTTTGCCAGAGCTTGAAGAATTAGGAAAGAAAATAAAAGAACAATTGAGTTTAAATCTCTCAGAGGATTTAAAAATAAAGACTGAGGATTTGAAAATAAATACGGAGAATTTGAAAATAAAGATAAATTTGTTGGATCTCAAAGAAAAAACAAGAGAAGGCTTAAAGTTAACAGAGGGGATGTTTCCATGAAAAAAATTATTTTATTTTTATCTCTATTGATTTCTTCTCTACAGTTCTCCGATGCAGAAAATTTGGAAACAATTTATTTAGAGCCTATATATATCTATGCCTATCGAGTTAATTTCTCCCCCCCAACTTTGAATTCGAATCCATTGCCGCCTGCTTTTGTTGGTAATCGTTACCTTTATACAAATAGCACAGACTTAAACAAAGCTCTTTATGAAGCAAGGCGTTTTGCTCAGACTGAGAAACTTCAGGCCTTAATGAATCAATATCAAAATAATTTTCAAAATTCAGGGGCGTCGGCAAATTTACAGAGGCAGCAAAGTTTCGAATGGTTTAAAAAAGCTATAGAACCTTATTTGAACTCAAGTAGCGCTCACAGTGCTGGTTTTAACTTCGTTTTACCGCCCACTCCTTATCCAAAGGAGGGTGCGAGCCCACAGGAATTAGATCAAGAGTTAAAGCCACTTTGGGATACAGAAAAAACACCCCTTCGGTTAAGCGGTGAAGTTGCTAAGTTGCAAAAAAAAATCGGGCTTTATCTAAGTGTTGGCCTTTCGCAGTTCAAATCCACTGCCACTTATTTAGAGGCTGAGATGCGAAGGAGCTTTGTAGATCCTCAGGGTCTTTTAGAGGAACTCCCTTTTTCAGAAAAGCCCCATGGAAACCTTTTGACGCCGCTTTATTCTAAAGAAGGTGTAGAGATTCGAGAAAAACTCAATGAGACTTTTGTCTCTGAAGGTGTCGTTGGGGTTCGCTGTGCAAACTCTCCAGACTTAAAAAACGATTGCGACTCGTTCCATCAATGGGCGACAGAATTAAAAACAGCTTATTTTTTGGTAGACCGACTCTCTTACCGTGGAAAGTCAGAAGCTTACCAGACTTTGCTTGCCGTGTTGACGCCGTCATCTCAGTTTTTAGTTGGGTATGCGGAGGGCTTGTCCTCTGGGGCCATTAATTTTGTAAAATCATTGCCTGATTTTGTAAAAAATCTGCCCTCTTTAGTGCCTGCGCTTTATCGGGCCATTGTAGATTATCCAACGACCTGGCTCAAAATTCAAAACTTTGCCCACGAAAAATGGGAGGAGATTTTAAATTCGGACTCAGAAAAAGGGGGGAAGATTTTTGGAGAACTAGCATTTGATTTTCTAAGCCTATTTTTTGGGCCTGGGTCGGTCGAAAAAATAGGCCAATTGAGTTTACAATTTACCAAAGGGGTAGGGCTTGCGGCGACCCGAGCGGCATTAGAGGTTGCAACCGAAACCGCATTAAAGGCTGGCAAGTTTTCGCAGGCAATAGGGCAGGGACTATTAGCCGTCACTCAAGAAATGCCAGGATTGGGTCGATTTTTGTGGCCTGCAGCAAAAGAGAGCACTTTTGGACGATCTCTACTCGAGGCCAGAGGGCGTGGAATTATTTCTGAAAGTGGGGATGTTTTTAAGTCCTTTGACTTGTCTAAGCCCATTGCTAATCCGTTGCCTGAGAATAGGATTTTTGCACGGGCTGTGGCAAAAGAATATGTTGAAAGAATAAAATCAGGTAGTACTTTACTAAACCAATCCCCATTAAATGAGGCTTTTATTACCGCATGGGATGATGTCCAAGGATTATCACCAGAAAAACTAGGGGAAAGATTGGGTTTGTTTAATGATTATACGTGTTCAGTGTATAAAAATACTTCTGAATACACAGTTTTGAAGTTTAAATTTAATGGATCTGTAGATCCCATTTTCTCTCCTGTTGATTTACCTCAAGGGACACGTGGAAATGGTTTTATTCCAGGTGGGCGAACCATTGGAGGAGCTAGGGAGTGGCTTATTCCTGCAGATGCTGTTAGAAAAGGAATGATTGAGTTTGTTGAGTGATGGAGACTTAAATATGATTTTAAAAAAAGAGGATTTAAAGGTTGGACTGATCTATGAAAAACAAGATATTCTTCAGCTGTTTCCAAATGCAATTCACTTAAAAACAACAGCAGATGGAGATTGGACAATTGATTTATTTTATGATCCAGATAAAAAAATATTTTTAGCTAGAGGTCCATTTGGTCGTTGGGAAGGAGTGGGGTTTGAATTATTAGATATTCAGAGCGCAGACCAGTGGGATTTGCGGAGATATGGTCATCTTGATAATGCTAAAGTGGTCAATGTCAATCCCATGCCTAAATCCCAGGTTTAGACCTAGGCCGACCCTGAAATATCAGCAATCAAAGCCTTCCAGATGCTGTTAAAAAGGGAATGATTGAATTTATTGATTGATGGAGATTTCAGTATGATTTTAAAAAGAGAAAATTTAAAAGTGGGTATTTTGTATGATGTGAGCAAAATCCCTGGACTTTTTCCGAATGCCGTTCATTTA
>CAZBEI010000051.1:0-21040 GCA_964490895.1 uncultured Bdellovibrio sp.
AAAAATCTCTGTTTTTATTCTTGTGCTCAAGAAAACAGCCTTGTCCATGTGGCCTATAAACCACTCCTATGGATAAATACGGGGGGTTTCAGAATGTGGAAAATCCGGTGTTTCATCCCCTGTTAGGCTCGAAAACTAGGCCAAAATTCGTCAACCTACGACCATATGCGAAAAACGAAATATGTGTGTTGACACTACAGACAATAGTCTCTGAAACGACCCCTTTTGTAACGCCGGTGTAACGGGCCAAAAAAAAAGCCGCGCAAATACGCAGCCAACTCAATCCGAAAAAACAAAAAATCCCTATTATTACAAAACCTTCGAAAGTTTCGGGGTGACTGGATTCGAACCAGCGGCCCCTTGCTCCCAAAGCAAGTGCGCTAGCCAGGCTGCGCTACACCCCGATTTTTGAAGGCACTTTAAACTAGTTTCTGGGTTTCTGCCAACTATTCTATACACTAGCGAGAGAGTCAGGCGATGTCAAAATTTGTATGGAATCTCTCTTCAAAGGCTTTTATACTTACTTAATGGCTACCCTAGATAAAGAAAAATATTTTAAAATTTATCAAACTCAGGGACTTACCGCAGCGCTGACCGCGCTGCATCACGAAAAAGAGTCTTTAGAACAACAAACCTTTGAGGGTCCCAAAGGTTATTCGAGAGAGCTTTGGGATTACCTTGAGGAAGTGAGAGAGTTTTCTAGAGAATTGTGGGGACTTGGCTTAAAAGAAGGTTATCCCACTCAGACTCGAAATCCTTTTATTGAAAATGGGCCTACAGATCCGCTCTGGAATCCATGAAAGAAGCCAAGCCTCAAGTTAAAGTCGTTTTGAAAGAAAAAGAGGAGCCCCCCCCTACTCAACAGGAGGCAGAAGCCAGGCTTCACCAAGAAGGCTACGAAGTTTTTTGTTGGATGGATGTGCCAGGGGTTGTTTACCCCAGACATCACCATGTCGAAGATGAGTGCCTGTGGGTTATAGATGGGGAGATCAGCTTTCGAGTGGAGGGTAAAACCTTTTTGCTCGAGGCAGGGGATCGAATTTATTTGCCCTCAGATACTTCTCACACCGCAGAAGCCTCTAAAGCAAAGCCAGTGACTTACCTTGTGGGCCGAAAGACTGATACCGTTTGAGCCAAGAGCTCGTGCAGGGTTTGTTTCCTGGGGTGAAAAGCCGCCATCGTAAATCCAGCACACAGAGGCAGATAAGATAATCCATATGCGAAAAAGCGAATCATCGACTGCTTCAAAGAAATGGGACCCAAAGTTTCGGCATCGACCACGTAGATAGAGAGTGGTTTTTTGCCTAGGGTTGTTCCCCACTTGAGGTGTCCGTAGATAAAATAAGGAAAGGCGATGCAAAAGTAAATTCCGACATTTAAAACTTGGACAAAAAAGGGATTAAAAGCATTGTCAAATGGAACCATAGATTCGCCATTGTTTTTTTGATACAGACATAAAAAAAGATGAAAAACCCTCAAAACTCCAACTTGAATCACCCATGCTGCGCCAGTCAAGAGCAAGCTATCTAATACATCCGCCACTAATCTTACCCAGAATCCGGCATAGGGGGGAGGGGTCTCTAGAGTTGTCTGGAGTTCTTCAGTTGCCATATTTTTTTGAGTGGGTTGAAAATAAAATTAAACGGGCCTTCTTTTGCAATCGACAAAAGCAGGCCTAAGAAAATAAGCAAGCTTGCTAAAATAGTCCTCAAAGTAATGATTTCCTGAAACCACATCCATGCAAATGTGCTTGCTACAACGGGTTGCAAATAAATAAAGATCGCCACATGTGTGGATTTGGCATGGGCCAGAGCCCAGAAGTTTAAAAAATAAGTGGCTAAGGTTGCTCCCAGGATCGCAAAAATGACAGCTTTCCAAAGAGATGCAGTCATGAGTGGCATTACAAAATGAGACCAGTCTGGAATAGCGAGAATCGTTAAGCCTATGCTTCCATAAATAAAAAGCCAGGTAGTTGTCCAAACGGGATCATATTTTGTTAGAAAATTCTTGCTGTACGAAAGAAAAAGTCCATAACTTAGGCAATTGACAATCGTGAGCAAATCTCCAAAAAGAGTGGTGTCGGAGAGTGAAAACTCCTCTATTTTTCGGATCACCAAGACTCCGGCAAATGCAGAGATAAATCCAAAAACTCTCCGTGCAGTCATGGGTTCTTGTTTTCTGAGTGTGACAATCAAAAGGGTAAAAATCGGAATCAAAGTATTCAAAATGGCACTGTTGGTAGAGGTGGTATATTTTAAGCCCACTAAAAATGTCGCTTGGTTAATGATGGTACCCAAGAGCGCATAAATAATCATGGGACCAAAAAAATGGATATCCGCCTTTGGGTGTTTTCTACCGCTTAGGCAAGCAAAACCGAGCATGACCAAAGAAGAAATAATAATCCTCACGCTCGACCAAAGCAGGGGTGGAAAAGAGCCTACAACTATCTTTGAGACCACGTAGTTGATTCCAAATAAAATCTGAATGGTGATTAGCGCGATAAAAATGAGAGTCGACGAAGGTGCAGCTTTTTGATCCATGATATTCCCATCATGATCACCTGCATTTGTAGGTTGTGTCAATCTCCCTTTGTTTCTGGTGAGTTAAATTTAGCGACCCCAGATCTGGGTTCGCAAGATTTGTATGCAGCGCAGTATTTTGAATTGGTTTTACGAACGAAATCTCCGCTAAAATAAACTCGGCCATCTTTGTCGGTTTGCTGATAATTGACTCGAAGTATTTTGAAGCTATAAGTTTCTTTTTCAGCTTTTGTATTGGGTTCATCTTTTTTAATCGAATCTAAAATAACGACTTCAAACTCAAAAACCCCTCCATAGGGTTGATAAGAGACATTGCGGATGGTGTTTTTTTCTGTCGAAAAACTGTTAGGTGCTTCGTCTTCTCGGTATTTCCAGTTATTGAGAGTGACTTTTATTGAGCCATCGAGTTGAAATGTAAAATTGAGAGAACTGGGTGGTTGTGAACAAGGCTCCGCATTTTCTCCAATTTTTATGCTTACTTCGTTTAGTTGTTTGCTTAAGTCTTCGTCTTTTTGAGTCAGTTCAATAAACTCTTTTCTCAGTTTTTTCTCTTCTTTTAAAGATTCTATCTCTCGGTTTAGTTCGTCAATTTCGTTTTGAGTATGGAGTTCCGAACGTGATTTTTCTTTTTCCTGGATGTCTGTGTCAATTTCTGAAATCCGTGCTTCTTGAGATTCGGGTGGCTCTGGTAAATTTAAATCATAGTCATCGATCTTGGTTTGAAGGTCATGGAGTGGACCTTTGAGCGCCTTGGCAGCGGCGTCTAACTTTTCTTTCTTTTTAGCTGCTTTTAAAACTTCGCCCACTTGTTCACCTGTAAAATTTTCTTTTAAAAGCAAAATCGTGTTTTCTTTTAGGCTGAATAAAATAGGACCTTTACTTTCCTTATCTTTGGCGTAACTGTCGGGCGGAAAAGTCCTCACTTCGGGTATTTTAGGCCTAGTTTCGCTAGAATCTCTGGGTGCATTTACTGGCACAGCGTTACATCCTAAGACAAACCCTAGAGTAAAAAAGACCCCCAAAACCCCGATTTCCTTTTTATATTGAGACTGCATAATTCCCCCTTAAAAAATACCCTTAAAAGAATAAAACGATTTCCCCCATCCAAACGTCATTTCGAGTGACATTTCGGCCAGCAAGCGCATGGCTGTAGGTCAAATGCGCTTGGAGTGGAATCACAAAACGATTTTGTTTGAACCACTCCACAGTCGAAAATTCTGCCATGAGTGTTGTTGCATGCAAGGTTTGAGAGGGCGAGTCTCCCTCTAACAAACGGTAGCGATAGGCTTCTAAATTTCCGTCATTATAAGTTGTTTTGGATATAAATTGAACCCCATATCCAACTCCAAGACTCATTCCCAAACGGGCATACTTGTAATTGAGCGAGGATCCGGCGGCTATTTGGTGAGCGAGATTTCTTTTGAGTTCTTCTTTGTCGGACGAAAGCGAACTCTCAAGTGTCGGGATCCTTTTGGACATTTTATTTGGCAAAAGTGCTGTGTAGCCTCCGTAGGTATTGAGCCAAAGTGGATCTAAAAAATAGTGATCTAAAATCAGGGCCACGCCCAATTGGTACCGTGCGTCTCCGGTGGGCACATCCAAAGCCTTGTCGGCATTTGGCCCTCGCCCTGTTGGAAGGGTGAGGTCATTTTTTAAAGTCAAAACATTGCTTTCATTTTTTGTGAACTGATATTTGGAAACTAATTTTATGTCCCCCACAGACTGAATGGTTTGATGAGTGGGGATGGGCTCGTAGCCGAGCGCGAGCAGTTTGTTTTGGGTGGCATCACTGAGCTGTGTTTTGACTCGGTTGCACTTAATAGGATCACTGGCGCAAAGTGCATCGTAAAATTTTTGAGCATTATTGGGTGTAGTGACAAATCCGGTGTCTGCATTTACTTCGATTTTTAAAACCGGCACTGCAAGAGCTAAAGTGAGACGATCTGTTACCCCGTAGGCAAGAACTGGGACTTTTGCATTGACATAGGTGCTCACTTTTCCGGTTGTAAATCCAGGGCCATCATTTTGCCAGTCATTAATTCCATTAGCTTTGAGTAAGCCCATGAGCTTGGCCTGGTCTTGTTTCGAATTTTGTGGCGAAAAAATCAGCGCATTCCAAGAAACTCCTTTATTGAGTTTGCTCCCAAGTTCTTGCTCGGCTCCCACTCCGTCCCAGCGAGAGTCAATTGACATAAAGAGATTTTTAAAGCGTGGATTTCGGACTCCTTTGGGAAGCACTTGCGTGGTTTCAAGCTCCATCGGAGCCTTGAGGTCGGCCGCAAAGGCTAACCCCCAGGCTCCCCCATAGGCTCCAATGGCAAAAAGAATTCCAAAAAAACGAATTCTTTTTTGAGAGTTCATGGATTTCTCCATGCTTTGGCTGTTTCTTGTGCTTCGAGGCTTTCAGGCAAGCGCAGAGGTGTAAAGTCACTTTCTTTCTTTTGAATGAGTGCATCCAAAACCTGGTTCGCTTCTGCGTCTTGCTCGGCATATCTCAAGGCTTGAACGTAATAAATGGCATTGGCTCCATAACCTGAGCCATTGTCATTGGATTCTTTAAGAAGTAGAAGCGCGTCTTCGACTGTGCTTGAGCCAATGTGGTTTTTGGCAAGGTTCAAGGTGAGCATGCCTTTCATCCGCACGGGTCCATAGCCGTCAAAAGTTCTTCCACTCACATCACGACCTTCTCCATCTTTAGCTTTTATGTTAAATGCTAGCGATTTATTAATATAAGAGTTTATTTTAGGTATATTGATGAGGGACATGGGATGGAGTGGTCCATTGGCTTGGCACCAACGCCCCAGACTAATAGAAGCATAATAATAGGCGTCAGCATATTTTGGAAAAAGCTTGATGGCATCATCTGCTTTTTCTTGAGCCTTTTTGAAAGAGTCTTTTCGGTCTTGAGCGTCTTTTGGTTCCCATTTGTCTTGGTCAATGAGTCCATTGTCTGTGCCCACATGCGTGCCAATCCAATAGTTGATTTGCGCAGACACAAGTAAAACCTCGTATTTGAGCTCAGGCGTGTTTGTTTGATCTTCTAGCCCGGCAACTAGCTCAAGGGCTTGGTTGACTTTATCTCGCCCAGCCTCAGTTGGACTTCGTTGTGGTAATAACACAGCAATTTCGTCTAATTTTTTTGCCACTAGAGCGTCGTTTGCTAAGGCAAAACCAACTTGGACTAACGGTAGTGCAGCACAAAAAGCCATAACACCTCGAGTGAGGTTGCGTTGAATATTCATTTTTTCCCCCTATAAATAATAAGACCCTGTTCAAAAACAGATCTCGTAAGTTTTTCTCCCAAAATGTGAGACTTGTTTATTTATTTTTTTAGAATTTTTAAACCTGTCCCACGATTACCCAGGCGCGTTATATCCATGGAATTTTTTGAGTGCAAGCTTTTTTTTGAATTTTTTTTTCTTTAAGTCTAGACTGCCTTATGCACATCAAGCGACTTAAGGAAATTGTCTTTGAATTCATGCGACTGGGAGTCTTAGGGTTTGGGGGACCTATTGCTGTCATTGCTATGATGGAAGAGGAGTTTTCACGCAAAAAAAAATGGGTAAGCCGAGAAAAATTTTTAGAAACTTTCACTCTATGCAAAGTGTTGCCAGGTCCTACTGCGACACAGATGGCCATTTCTATTGGTCGGATTTATGAGGGGCGGTTGGGCGGAGTTTTGGCAGGAGTGAGTTTTATTTTGCCTGCATTTTTTTTAGTTTTGGGGATCAGTTATTTTTATTTGCAAAAATCGGTTTATCAAAAATTTGCTTGTTTTTTGCCTGGGATGCAAGTGGGGGCGCTGGCTGTTATTTTTCAGTCTGTTTTACAGTTTTCTCGGCCGTATCAAAGAAAAATTAAAGCTTATGGAATTGCAGGAGTGAGTGGGCTTTTAGTTCTTTTTTTTCCTGCTTGGGAGCCCCTGATTATTTTAGGTGCAGGGTTGCTCGGAGTTTTGATTTTAAAGCGTAAAAAATTAGTTTTAATAATGATGTTTGTTTTTGTCGGAGCTACGAGAGCTTTTGCTTCTGAGTTTTCTCGCGTGCTCCTGCCTGGAAAAGTTTTAATATCTTTATTTTGGGTTTGTTTTAAGGCAGGGGCTTTTGTCTTTGGAACAGGGCTTGCTATTGTGCCTGTTTTAGAGGCGGATGTGGTTCAAAACTTTCACTGGCTCACACATTCTGAGTTTATGGATGCGCTTGCCATTGGTCAGATCACACCAGGGCCAGTGGTGATTGCAGCGACGTTTATTGGGTATAAGGTGGCTGGATTGTTGGGCGCTTGTGTGGCTACGTTTGCTATTTTTGCACCTTGTTTTTTTATTATTCTCGTTTTCATCCCATTGCTTAAAAGCCATTTTTTAGGAACAAAGGTGGGATCTCTTAAGCAGTTTTCAGAGTGGGCTATTCCCTCCGTGATTGGATGCATTTTAGGCGTGAGTGTACACTTGGCTGTGACTACGTTGCATGCTCCCTCTTTTATTTGTCTTTTTATTTTATTATTCTTAGGTGGCCTTTTTTTCAAAATTCCGAGCTGGGCTGTGATTTTGGGGGCGGGGGTGGTGGGGGCAGGGTTATGATCCTTCGAATTCATTTCCCCAGAGCAATTCAAGAAAGTTTTGGATCGGTAAAATCTCAATGCCATCCTCTGTTTTTCTAGATTCTCTTTCCAAGCAGACAACGAGCTTGCGTTTTATCATGTTTTCTTCTGCTAAGGCACGAATGCCCTTTTGTAATTTGGTGGCATAACCACTATATTATATCTAATACAGTGGTAGTGCCACGGAATAAGTTGATGTCATGTTTTGTCGTATTTTTAATTGACAAAACATGACATCTGGTTTAAATTGAAGGATGAGATGACGCGGGTGCACTTTCAGGGTCAAAGCTACGAGGCTATTTTTACTGACCCTATAAAACTACAAATGGCTCTCAGGGGACTGGATGAGCCGACCGTGATTGATATTATAGAAACAGGAAAAGTAAAAATGAAGGAAATAAAAAATAAATTCTGGGTATTTAAATCTTTTAAAAAGAGGAGAGATAACTTTATCTCGATTGCAATTTCAGTGGAAACACCTCGACTGATCATCATCACTGCTATGGTAAATTGGAGGCCCTTATGAAAATTACATACGACCGCGAAGCGGATGCTTTAGCGCTTATTTTGAAAAAAGGTCGAATCTCAAAAGATACACAAATTGCAGAAAACGTGTATGCTGGTTTTGATCGTGCTAACCAACTTATAGAAATTCAGCTTTTAGACATTTCAAAATACGAAATTCCTTGGTTTACTCTAGAAGCAGCAGCCAAGTATCTTCGTGTTTCAGAGCGTACCCTTCTGCGGTGGATTAAAGGTAAAAAATTAAGCCCTTCCAAAATAGGCCGTGAGTATCGCATTAAACCTGAAGAGCTTGAAAAGATTGCAGCTTAAACTTCTGCTCACACCGCCTGCGCCGCGGCCCAGCCTGAGGCCCAGGCCCACTGAAAGTTATAGCCTCCAAGCCAGCCTGTGACATCCACCACTTCGCCAATAAAATAAAGTCCAGGAACTTTTTTGCACTCCATTGTTTTGGACGAGAGTTCGTTGGTGTCTACTCCACCTCGGGTCACCTCAGCCTTGCTATAGCCTACGGTACTTTTGGGAGTTAATTTCCAGTGGTGGAGTTGCTCACAAAAAGTTTTTAGGTCCCTGTCTGCGATCTGAGGTAAGGGAAGCTTGGAGGGCAAGTGAGCAGGAAAGTAGAGCTCGCAGAGGCGATCTGCCAATCGAGAGGGGAGGTGTTCGGACAAAAGATTTTTGATTTGGCTACAGTTGCCTTCTTTTTTTTTCTGTAAGAACCAGTCAAAACTCTGTATTTTAGGCAATAGATCAATCACAATGCTGTCCTGGGGGCGCCAGTGGAGCGAAGCTTGGAGTGCGGCAGGGCCACTTAATCCACTGTGGGTAAATAAAATATTTTCACGAAAGATCATGCCGTTACAGTGGACTGTGCAATCGACAGATACCCCAGCAAGCTCCAGAAAAGCTTCGCTATCGCTCAAGACAAATCCGTCTAAAGCTGGGGCCGGTTCAATGATTTTGAGTCCAAACTGCTCGGCGATCTCATATCCAAAGCGAGTCGCCCCGAGTTTGGGGAGAGAAAGCCCACCGGTAGCGATGACTAAAGAGTGGCAGTCAAAAACCCCGAGGTCACATTCTACTTTAAAGCGAGCTTTTAGACTTTCAGTTTTTGTAATTTTCGTGATCTTGCATCCGAGCTTGAACTGTGCACCCGCCTGTATACACTCAGCTCGAAGCATCTCTACAATGGCTTGGGCAGAGTGATCACAAAAAAGTTGTCCTAGTTTTTTTTCATGAAAAGGGATCCCCTGTTTTCGAACCATCTCTATAAAATTTTGAGGACTGTATCTCGAAAGAGCGGATTTACAGAAGTGAGGATTTTTGGAGACATAGTGGGTGGGATTTGCCCCAGTATTTGTAAAATTGCAACGCCCACCGCCTGAGATTAGGATTTTTCCACCCAGTTTTTGAGAGTGATCTAAGAGCAAAACACTGCGGCCTCGAATGCCTGCATGGATGGCGCACATCATGCCAGCCCCTCCTGCACCAATAATGATGACGTCTTTGTTAGGCGATAACATTTTTTGTGTTTATCAAAGAGGGGGGCAAACTAGCCAGTTGAAACCTTGAGGGGCCAGCATTTTCAATTATTCTGGCTAGTTACCCGCTCTCCTGGGGAGTGGCTTCCATTTTTAATGCAAAAGTTCTAAACTCACTCCCACTCATGCTTAAAATCACTGGCGGCAGTTTTTGTGGCAGACTTATTTATTCTCCCAAAAACGCGCTCACTCGTCCCACTCAGGCTCGTCTAAGGCAAGCGCTTTTTAATTCGCTTCAGGCCCATCTCCCAGGCGCACGGGTTTTAGATCTTTTTGCAGGTGGAGGCGCATTGGGGCTAGAGGCGCTTTCTCGGGGGGCAGCCGAGTGTGTATTTGTGGAAAAAAATAGGCAGAACACTCAGCTCATTCGAAAAAATGCAGAAATTTTAGGAGTACAAACTCAAACTGAAATTTTTTGCTCTCGAGTCGAAAACTGTGTCGAACTTGTGTCAGAAGCCGCCTTTGACCTTGTTTTGGCGGATCCTCCCTATGAGGAAGGCTGGGAGAAAAAACTTTTCAAAATACTGCCTTTTGAAAAACTCCTCACCCCGCAGGGGCATCTGTGTCTGGAGTGGAGTAAGCTCAAGGGAACCGCTCTGCCAGAGCCTGGCTCAGCAAGGCTTAAAAAAGTTCGAGAAAAAAATTATGGAGACAGTGTCCTTACCACCTATTGCGTGAGCGCTTTATAAATATTGATAGATCCATATCCGTACGTATTGTTTGGAATAGCACTGCCTGGAACTCCACCACAGGTTTCTACAGAGGTTTTTATATCCGATGACTTGCGGATGATCTCGAGAGTCTCAGCTATTTTTCCCTGGAGCTCAGGTTTGTACGACCAAAGGAGTGCCACCTCACCTACAACATGGGGTCCTGACATCGATGTTCCACTCCAAAACGCCTGAGCATAATTTCCGCCCGGAATACTGGATCTGATTCCAACCCCAGGGGCTACGACATCTGGGCCTAAGCCGCCATCGTATTTTGAAGGGCCTCGACTTGAGAAATCCGCAATTTTACCAGTACTATGATTGATAGCTCCAACAGACAAAGTTTCGTTTGTATACGTTGCAGGTGGATCGCCAATAGTTCCGCAGCCAGGACCCTCATTGCCGGCAGAGGCAACCACCATAATTCCAGCTGATGTGAGTGCTTTGATAACGGGGAGGATTTCTCCTCCTTCGCAGCCTTCGTCTTTAGGACAACCCCAGGAGTTATTGATCACATGAGGGGCCTTGGATGGGTCTCCGCCTGGGGCTAAGAAAAACTCAAAGCATTCGATGTATCGTGCTGGAGTCCCCACTCCCTTGTCCATATTTCTGCAGGCAATCCACTGTGCTTCGGGGGCAACTCCTACGGAGTTGCCGGCAGCGTCTTCGCCCACCATGGTTCCCATCGTATGGGTGCCATGTTGATCGTCATCGCAAGGTTCAGTGAGATCATATCCACATGGATTTCCAGTGCTCGAACTCTTGTGAATAGCGTCATGGAAGCTGTATTTATGATCCACAGTGCCATCTCCTGCCAAACCTCTGTATTTTTTCTTAAGTGCGGGATGGGTCCAGTCCACCCCGGTGTCTTGCCCTGCAACTACAATTCCTTTGCCTCTGATTTTTAATTCGTCCCATACTTTTTTGGCTCCAACGGAGATTAAATTTTCTCCGACGCCAGTGGGGGTTTCTTCTAATTTTGAAAAATTCTTAGGGCTCGGATATTTTCCAGAAATTTTTGGATTCCAGATTATTTTTCTGACGTCTTCCCTTTTCGCGATTTCTTTAATGAGAGAGGAGGTGGCATTTTCGATCAGAATTAAATTCATTATAAAAAAACTTTGAAAAGGAATTCCCCTTGTCTTAAGCCAAGCCTGGATAGGGCCTTGAGTGCGGATGGCTTGGTTTTGTAATGCATGATAAACAAAAATACTTTTTTGGGTTTTGCTTTCAAGCCTGTCTGCAAAATTTAAATCTGCCTGGTCTTTTAAGATAACCAATATAGACAAATCCGCCACTTGAGACCGGATAGAGGGTCCCAGTTTTTCTTCCTGCCCGAAGCAGGGTAGAGAAAAAAGCAAAAAGAGAGTCACCAAACTTCTTCTCAGACTTCTTCCGTGACGAACTTGCATGATAACCTCCCATGGTTATTAGAATTTCTAAACAAGAATCTCAGAAAAATGGAAATGGGTCAAGCCAGGCCAAAAAGTTGTTGTCAGCTCTGTTGCGGTGTAGTTAAATGACCCACTAAAGGTATGACCCCAAATCTGCTTAGACTGCGTGCTATTTATCCTGGCTCTTTTGACCCAATCACCAACGGCCATTTGGACATCTTAGAGCGCAGCCTCAAACTTTTTTCAGAAGTGGTGATCGTTGTAGCTGGCACAGAGCACAAAGACCCACTTTTTACTCTCGACGAAAGAGTGGAGCTCATTACCGAAGTGACTGCACGGAAAAAAGGGGTTAGGGTAGACCGCTGGCCTGGGCTCATTATGGAATATGCCAAAAAGCATAAAATATCAGCTGTGATCCGGGGACTCAGAGCGGCGAGCGATTTTGAATACGAGTTCATGATGGCCAGCATGAATAAGGAACTTAATCCCGAAGTAGAAACTTTATTTATGATGACAGCGCAGAATCTTTATTTTGTCAGCTCTTCTATGATTAAGGAGCTTTTTCTCTATGGGGGAGATATTTCTTCGTATGTGCCACCGCAAGTCGTGAAACGGCTCCAAAAAAACCTCCGAGACAACCTTAGTGAAAAGGAGAAGCGTGGAAATTAAATTGGCCTCAAGACTGGATGGGGTGTCGGAAAGTGCGACTTTGAAATTAAATGCAATGGTTCAGACCCTCAAAGCCCAGGGCCAAGATGTGGTAAATCTAACGGCCGGAGAACCCGATTATTTTGTCGTAGAAGAAGCCAAGCAAGCAGCCATCGAGGCTATCAAAACCAATCAATCCAAATACCCAGCGGTGGGCGGAATCCCTCCTCTCCGAGCTCTGATTGCAGAGAAGACAAATTTGCAGCAGCCCAAAATCGAAGGCGTTTGGAAGTCAGAAAATGTACTCGTCACGAACGGAGCAAAGCAGGCCATTTATAATACAATGCAGGCTTTGCTTGACTTAGGTGACGAAGTTTTAATATTCGCCCCCTATTGGCTGAGCTACCCTGACATGGCAAGATTGGCAGGCGGTGTGCCAAAAATCGTAGAGACCTCTTTTGAGAGTGGGTTCAAAGTTTCTCCAGAGCTGCTCGAGGCAAGTTTGACCGCAAAGACTAAGCTGATTATTTTTAATTCGCCCTCCAATCCAACAGGCAGTGTGTTTAGTGAGAGTGAGTTTCAAAGTTTAGGAAAAGTTTTATTGAATAATAAATTTATAAAAAATATTTGGATTTTGAGCGATGAAATTTATGACAAAATGGTTTATTCGGATGCAGGCTTTTGTTCTTTTTTGAAGGCTTGCCCCGAGTTGAAAAATCAAACCATTACAGTCAATGGAATGTCTAAATCTGCAGCCATGACAGGCTGGAGAGTGGGCTGGTCTATTGCACCCGTGGCGCTTACGCAGGCAATGGTCACTTTACAGGGACAAAGTACTTCTGGGGTTAACGCCCCCGCTCAGTGGGCAAGCGTTGCCGCATTAAAACTGCCTGAAAATCATTTTTCTGAACGCCACTCTCAGCTCCTTAAAAAAAGAAATTCAGCGCTAGAAATACTTAAGAAAGCTGGCAAAATTAAAGTAGGGGTTCCAGAGGGGGCTTTTTATTTTTTTGTAGGGATTGAAAATTATTTTAAAGGAAGTTCTGTAGAGTTTGCAGAGAGGTTATTGACTGACGCAAAGGTTGCCGTGGTGCCAGGCACTTCTTTTGGAGAAGACTCCTTTGTGAGGATGAGTTTTGCACTCGAAGAGGCGGCTCTTTTGGAGGGCTGCCGTCGATTTGTAAAGTTTTTAGAGTCATCTCTATAGTATAGTGGGTGAAAGTGGGGGCCTTTGAAATCCAAGGTGGCATTAAAATTTTTGGCGATGTTTTTGGTAGTATCTCCAGTTTTTTTATCTTTTTTCGGTTGTTCTGCTCCCAAATTTGACGGCAGCAATCCTGCCGGCAAAAAAGCCATTATCGATGCTACCAATCTTGCGCTATCGAAAGAGGATTGCAGCGGTGCGATCAACTCTATTGAGGATCTGTACAGTTCTTCGGGTACAGATAACCTAGTCAGGCTTATTCGAGCCTCGGCACAAGGGTGCCGGGCTGGTTTGAGCAACTTTTTACAATTTACTGGAAAACTGGCCAATACGACGGATAACCCCATGCTGAGTACTCCTGGCGAAGGCGCTTTTTTTTGGCGCACAATGGCCAAGCTCTTTTATTTGGAGACCACCAGCGCAGGGAGTGCGGTGGTGGATTCTAGTGGATTAAATTTAAGATTAGATGGTGCTTGGAAAGCCACAGATGCACTTTTAGCTTCTTTGAAAGTTCCAAAATCAGCAATTGTGATCACCAATCAGATCAATGCTGGTTCTGACAATGTGGGGTCTTTGGACCCGAATGATCGCTCGACAGATGCGAACTTATATCTCATTTATGTTGCGATGGCCAATGTTGGAATATTAGAAGACCTCTATGGATACACCGCAGCGAGCCCACCCGATCAAACCACTTTTAAGAAAAAACAGAAACTTGGAGTCACAGCAACAAAACCCACAGGTTGGGAAACTGCAGCGAATGTGGATAAATTTGCGTGCTCCTATGTGGCTTCCATCCTAAATCTAAAGGACGCCATTGGAGATGTTTCGAAAAATTTACCGGACGGAGGTTTAAAAAAAGTACTCACTACCGTAAGCACCGTTTTGAATAATTTCGATACTATCTGTGCAGCCACCTGTTTGGCCAATGGTTTTACCTGTACCAGCTGTCCTCAGGGCATGCGAAGTAGAGACTCCTGTGCCGATGTTGCAGGCACGGACGATGATCTTGCGAGGCTTGCGGGAGCTGCTATTGTGACTTTTATTGATACCGAGACTACTTTTGGATGGGTGGGGCCTTGAGATTTCGTTTTATATTTTTACTTTTCCTACTCATTCTGCACAGTCTTAAACCACATCATCTTAGGGCGGAAGAATTAAAAGAACTTTACAAGGGGGCGCGGGCTTTATCCATGGGCAATGCCTTTGTGGCATTGGCAGATGACGAGCAGGCTATTTTTTATAATCCCGCGGGTCTTGCAGGAGTTCGTAAACTCAGCCTAAATTATTTTGCAGCAGATCTCATCTTGTCTTCTGATTTGATTGGCTCTTATGCGGCGGGACTGAGCGCATTCAAAAGTTTGTCTGGAGATTCTCTCAATGTGATTATTGGAAAAAATATTTTTGGGGGAGTTCAGATTGCTCCATGTTTTATTATGCCCAATATTGGAGTTGCAATTTTGATAGATGGTCAGTTTGCACTTTATTCGCAAAACAAAGCGCTTCCTCAAATCACTTTGGGCTATCAAACCACCAATGGAATTGTTGTAGGTTATGGAATTTCTTTGAATCGGGGATTTCGCCAAAGATCAGATTTGAGATTTGGGTTGGGAGCTAAATTTCTTTATAGAAGGGGCGGCTATCATTTACTGCCACCCATGACCTTAGTTTCTATAGGGATGTCTAAGCTAAAAGAAATTACAGGAAATTTTGAAAGAGGAGTGGGGTTAGATGCTGGAACTCAGTTTGTTTTTAATTTTAATTCGAGAATGAAATTAAGTTTTGGGTTGGCGATCACCGATATCGGAGACACCGCCTTTACTGGAAATACAGCCGACCCGATCAAGAGTAATTTGAGTGCGGGCATGGCTTTTGAGTATTCCTTAAAAATTGCGAAGGTTAGGGTGACCTATGATTTAAGACATTTGCTTCAGCAGACTGATTTTCGAAAGAAAAGCCATATCGGTTCAGAATTTACAATGCCTTTTATAAGTGTTTATTTAGGTGTCAATCAAGTTTACCCAAGTTATGGGCTGAGTTTTGATGCTTGGCTATTAAAAATCACTGCATTATCCTATTCGGAGGAGCTTGGGAGTTTTGTGCATCAAGATCCGGCGAAGTATTGGATTGTAAAAACGAGCTTAAAGTTTGATCTCTAATAAAGGAGGATTCCCCTTTGCAAAAAGCATTTATTATCGATACCAATGTTTTACTCTTTGACCCTCAGGCCATCTATAAGTTCGGAAATAACGAAGTCATTATCCCCATTGTCGTCGTCGAAGAAATTGACCGCTTTAAGCGAGAGATGAGCGAAAATGGTCGGCATGCGCGTTTGTTCTCCAGACTCATTGACCAAATGCGAGCAGGTGGGAAACTCTCCGAGGGCGTGAAGATTCAAGGAGGAGGAGTGTTGACGGTAGAGCTGGGGGGATATGCAGCACTGCCCTTAGAACTTTCGATGGACAAGGCAGACAATCGTATTTTAGCGATTGCAATGTCTTTAAAAAAGGACCAGCCCAAGCGGCCTGTTATTTTTGTTACCAAAGACACCAATTTGAGAATTAAAGCAGATGCCTTAGGGATTACGGCTCAGGACTACGAGCCCAGTAGTGTACAACCCGATCAACTCTATGCAGGCACGCTCATTCTCACCGTTGAATCCCAGCTTGTGGACGAATTTTATTCTCAAAAACGCCTTACTTACAAAGACTCCAGTCAAACATTTAAGCCCAATCAATATGTCATCATCAAGGACTCTACCAATCCCAATCATACGGCTATGGGCAGATATTCGAGAGAGCTCGACGCGATTGTTCCAGTCTTTAAGCCCAATGAGGGGCTTTGGGGGATTTTCCCGAAAAACGCAGAACAAGCTTTTGCCATTGATGCTTTGATGAACGATGACATCAAACTCGTGAGTCTTGTTGGGAAAGCAGGTACAGGTAAAACTCTTTTAGCCATTGCTGCGGGGCTTTCGAAAACGGTGGACGAGGGTATTTATCACCGCCTGTTGGTGTCACGTCCTGTTTTTCCGCTTGGCAAAGACATTGGTTTTTTACCTGGAAGTATTGAAGAAAAACTGAATCCCTGGATGCAGCCTATCTATGACAACATTGATTTTCTTTTTGGAACTACAGGAGCAAAAGGCAGAAGGGGAGCCGGTAAGGGCTGCCAAGAGCTTTTAAACCAAGGGCTTCTGCAAATTGAGCCTTTGACGTACATTCGTGGGCGTTCGATTCCACAGCAGTATTTGATTGTAGACGAAGCCCAAAATTTAACCCCTCACGAAATAAAAACGATTATTACCCGTGCCGGTGACAATACAAAGATTGTTTTGACTGGAGATAGTTTCCAGATTGACAACCCCTATGTGGATTCTGCAAACAATGGCTTAGTGTACCTCGTCGAGCGTTTTAAAGACGAAGTGATTTCGGCACATGTCACTTTGAGCAAAGGAGAGCGCTCTAAGCTCTCAGAGTTGGCCAGTAATTTACTTTGATGGAGCTTATGGACCCCACGATTGACCCCTTTGATCAATGGTTGATTCGCAGTTCGATTGGCTTTCTGGACGGGCCCATGACGAAAGCACAGGTCATCGCGCTCATTGAACAAGGCAAGCTTGCTCCTAGGGACGAGATTTGCCAAGCAAACCAACATTGGTTTCCTCTCTATGAAAGAGAGGAGGTTCGGCACTATTTGGGAATTGAAATTCCCACATGGAGTGGACCCTCAGATGAGGAGCCTACGGAAACAGAAACAACAGTGATTATGACCCCTCCTTCAAAGTCCAGGGATAGGGATAAAGACGAGGGTGTTTTGTTTACTCGTTCTTTTGTGAGAGAGCCTTTTTGGGTGGCAGCGAGGTGGGTGATTATTGTTTTTGCAACTGTGTTTGTAATTGCGATCCTGCGACTCATTGGAAAGCTGCCATTTTAGGCTATTAAGCCCGTTTGTCTAAAAATAAAATGTCTTTGATTTGCGTTGTGTTGTCTTTATTCAGAAGTGCCAAGATTTGGTTTTTTCTATGGTGCAGTTCAGTTTTCCAAATAGGGTGATCCACAATGACCCACAGGACATTCTTTTCAATGCGTTTGGGTTCAGTGTGTTTGGCTATTTTGGGACCTACCGCTTGCTCCCATTGACCCAAAGCGCTAGATTCTTGGATTTTTTTGTCGAGAGAGGGGTATTTTTGCTTCAGCTTAAGCAAGATTTTTTCGATTGAGGCAAAGGCCATAGCTCCCCCTAGTTTGATATAGACAGATCTCATTTTTTTTAGGAAAAAGACAGGGTGAGTTTCTTACATCCTGTCTTTATTCTGGCCTGTATTGCTTTATCATTTGGCTGTGGTGGCTGTGGGTATGGTTTTCAGCGTACTCAGAAGCCGATTTTTGGAAAACAGGAAATCGCTCGTCTGTATGTTGAGCCCTTAGTCAACAATACCTTTAAGCCTGGAATAGAAAATCTTGTTTATAACGCGCTCGTTAAAAAACTTTCGCTTCAAAAAAATCTCCCGATAGTTGCACAAAGAGCAGATGCAGATGCGGTTCTAAAGGGTGTTGTAAATAATGCCATTTATATTGGAGCTGGAGCGGCAGATGCCAGCCAGCTTTCTGACAATGCGTTCCTTCCACCTGAGAGAAGGTTTCGCTCTAGTGTAACGATCTCAACAGAGTATGCGGCGACACTCAATTGTACTTTTAAGCTCCTTCACTACAATGACGAAAGCAAGGTTCTTTGGATACAGGGATTTAATCAAACCAAAAAATTTCCAGGGAGCAATCGGTTAGATGTTTTTGGAACGACTTCGACACAAGTCAATGAGAGTGAGTTTGATCGCGCGCTCGGAGATCTTGCGGAGGGTATGATGAATGACCTTTATGAGTCCCTCTTTTGGAGATTTTGATGCCACGCATTGAACTTAAGCAAATTCAAAAGGAACTAGAAAAGGGCCTACTATGGCCTGTTTACTGGCTTTATGGTTTAGAGGAAATGAAAGCTCAAGAGTTAGTCAAAAGAATTCGAAAAACCGTCACAGGTGGAGGTGCGCCCACTCTGATGGGGTTAAACGAAGAAATATTTTATGCTTCTGAGGTGAGTGCTGAGACTTTATTGGATGCTGCACAAAGTTTAAGCTTAGGAGGTGGGGTACGGTTTATTTTGGTGAGAGAGGCACATTTGTTAAAAGACCCAGAGTGCTTGAGTGTGCTGATGGGTGCCCCCGTTGAACTTAAAGATGCGTCTTTTGTGTGCGTTTTTGTTTCGAAAGATTTAGATCAGCGAAAGAAATTTTCTAAAGTACTGGTCGAAAAAGCTGCAGTAGTGGCTTGTGAGGAAGTCAAAGATCATGAGAGGGAAGCTTGGATTCAATATTTTGCAAAATTAAAAAATACGGATATTTCAGCAGCTCTCATGGCGCGCCTCCAGAGTCTAGACCCTTGGAATCTAAACATTGTAGACCATGAACTCGAAAAACTGCTCTTATTTTCTCCTGCATTTACAGACCAAGAAGCCAGAGTTCTTTTGGTGCCCGAGGGGCACGAAGCGAGTGGAGAAGAGTTTTTAGAGTTTTTTTTTCAAAGAAACCTCAAAGGGGCTTTAGAAAAGGTTGGGCATTTTGCCAGCAAGCCCGAGGAGTCGATTCCACTGCTTGGGCTCATGGCTTGGAATTTGAGGTACTTAGTGCTCAAACTTTCGAGTGGGGACGGACTTAAGCTCAATCCCTACGTTGTCGACAAACTCCGAAGGTGGGCACCAAATTGGCCGTTACAAGACGCTTTGAAGCTTCAAACCAAACTTTTTGAACTCGATTTTGGGACCAAACAAACTCCGCGTTTGCCGCTAGGACTTTGGGGGAACCTCGTCCTTGAGTTTTGCAGGTAAGTCTCCTGATGGTAGTTCTGCAGGCACTGGGGGATTTTCGATAGCGGGCTGCTCTTCTTTTGCATCTTGTTTAGGTGCATCTTGTTTAGGTGCATCTTGTTTTGGAGCTTCTAGTTTAGCCGGTTCTGGTTTTTTTTCTACTACTTTTGGTGCTTCTTTTACATCTTGTTTGGGTTCATCTTGTTTAGGTACATCCTGTTTAGGCTCCTCTTGTTTTGGAGCTTCTGCTTCTTCTTTTTCTTTGAGTGTTTTTATGTTGGCTTCTATCGTTTGTTTGAGGGAGCTGATTTTATGGAGGGCTTCTTCTGTGGACATTTTTTTGAGAGTCGCAGTATATTTTTCACTTTCACTTCTTTGCTCTTCTAAGACCATTTCTTGACTGTCTGGTTTTAAGGTGGCTTCTATTTTTATGTCTTTTTCTTTTGAGTTTTTTTCGTTTAATTTCATGTAAAATTTATCGCCTTCTTGTACGATTTTTGCGATGGCACTCTCGATAGAGATATTACTATAGAGGTTCTGAGAGTTAACGGTTAGTAAATGCACGATCACTATGTCATCGTCTTTAACTTGCATAATTTCTATAGTTTCAGAATATTTACGCTTTTCCATTCCAGAGGACCAATAGCCATGGAAATCAGATAACTGAGTTTTTACCGCTTTCTTGCTTCCACAGGCACCTAATCCCACGGATAACCCTAAAGCACAACTCGCAATGCCTAAAACAATTCCAACTCTGGTCTGCATAACAATCTCCTTTTTTAGCTTGCCCCAATTTTCATTGGTTCAAGCAAGGGACAGTTTTAATATAGTTGTCTATTTTTGTCTACTATATTCTATTTTTAAATTCGGATGAGTGTTAACTCTTTATAGTTATTAGGGTCAAAACGCACTTCGTCAGGAGAAGTGGGTATAACCTCGCCCCTATGTGATTAAAGCGCACTCCTCAGCATTTTTCCAAATACTGCTTTCACTTGTTTTGTGTCTCGTTCGCTGAGATGCCCTAATTTTTTTTCAATCATACTGTGATCTAGCGTCACTAGTTTTGAAAGCCGCACCAAACTTGGTTTTGGGAGATTGGCTTTCTGGTAGTTTTCTAAATGGACATCAAATGGGATTTGTAAGCCATGCACTTGACTTGTGATCATCGAGACAACAAACAAGGGTTCTAGTTTTGGGGCCTCGATTTTCACTAAAACTAAACAGGGCCTTTTTTTACTTCTGGATAAATCAGTAAATGGAAAAGGGACTAAAATAATATCAAAGCTTATTATAGACATCATCTTCGGGGTTGTCCCAGTCAGCAAAGGATTTTTCTGCAGCTCTTAAAAGCATACGGCTTTCGAATTGGTGAGAAAAATAAGCCTCTAAGGCTTCGATTAAAATATGCTTTTGGCTTTTGCCAGACTGAGCAGCCAAGAGCCTCAAGAGCTCTACGATTTCAAGCCGATCAGAGAGGTCGAAGCTTAGTTTTGCGGCTTTCATAATAACCCTCTTTTATAGTTTTATATAAAACTATAAAACTGTCAAGCTTTTTCCTGCACTGGAGGTGGGCAAATAACTAAGGCTGATTGTATTTCACCCGGGGTGGACTTATAAAAAAGAGATTTTCAGGCCTTACAAGTGCGTGAGTGTTCGCGCAGCTTGAAAGCTGGAAAAAATTTATAAATGTTTATAAAAGTTTACAAAATTAAAAATTACTGCGTTTTTGAAAATGAAATAATTAGATCATTGATAAAAAAATAGGGTTGAAATAACATTGCCCGTATCCTATACAACATAACTAAGACACGCGAATGAAAAAACAAGAAAAACAGACTCACTTTCCTTTCTTTATGAAACAGAGAAAAGAACATGCCAAGGGACACGGTGGAGAGGCGCATTCTAAAACACGTAAAAGAAAAGAAGCACGCCCGTTTGATCCTAATAAACAACTGCACATTACGATGCGATCGAGTGGAGCAGTGGGAAAGGGATCCATGCTTCATCCCTCACGTTCTCGTAT
>CAZBEI010000052.1:0-8559 GCA_964490895.1 uncultured Bdellovibrio sp.
TGTCCCTTTTCGTCCACTAGACGCACTTGAGGAACACGAATGCGTTCGTTGATCCTGTGTTCATCTTTGTCTTGGTTTTGAAATGGGGTTCTGGATCTTGAAAATGGGAGTCTTGGTGTACTCGAAGAACTTGGCGGTATAAATGGCATCGTATAATTCAGGTTCTTTTAAGAATCTTTAATTCAGATTCTTAAAGCACCTCCTTTGTTGGTTTAAAGTTACTGAACTTATTTTCAGCTGTCAAGCCCTCTCATGCCTGGGCTTGAGAAGTAGTGTCTTTTTTAGCAGCTTTGGTTGAGCTTGCCGACTTTTTTACTCTTGCCTTGGCCTTCAGGCTAGCTGGCATTTTAAAGCGCCCTGTCCTTTTGACATTTGTGAGCAATTTTTCGAACTCTTTCTTTTGAGTAGAGACAAACTTTCGGATTTTCTTCACTTCTCCTGGAATTTGTTTTTGAAACTTTCCCAACTCTTTCTTTTCTTTTTCAAGGAAAGCTTTGAGTTTAGAAACATCCGCGGAAAAAAGTTTTCTGACTTCTTTCCCTTGTCGCTCTACGTACTTGCGGGCGTCTTCCACCCACGTCTTGTTTTTTAACAAAGCCTGCAAAGGAGCTTGTGCCGCTTTGACTTTGTTCACGACTTTTCTAATTTCCCCGTTCATCACTTTCATCATTTGGTTCATTCAGGTTTGCTATCACTGATCCCAGAGTTTTGCTATAGGTATTCTGCGCCCTATTCCAAAAGCCTTTGGGCTCACCTTTAAGACAGGAGCGGCCTGCCGTCTTTTAAACTCAGTCAATTCCAAAAGTTTCAAAATATCTCGTGCCCAACGGGGTTTTTGAGCAACTAAATCCTCCACCGAGGACATTTTTTCGATATATCCCTCTAAAAGCTCATCTAAAAGGTCGTAAGGAGGCAAGGTATCTTGATCAGTTTGGTTTGGCCTCAGCTCCGCAGAAGGCGCTTTCGTTAAGCAACGAACGGGAATAGGACCTCCGAGGTGTTGGTTCATATGCCCCGCCAACTCATAAACACGTGTTTTGAAAACATCTCCCAGTGGAGCCAAAGCCCCCACCATGTCCCCATACAAAGTACAGTAGCCCGTTGCCAGCTCTGATTTATTTCCAGTCGTTAAGACCAAGGCTTTGAGATGATTAGAAAGGGTCATTAATATCATCCCCCTCAGCCTAGACTGGAGATTTTCTAGAGCAAGCGGCTCAAGCACTCCATACCCCTCCGATATTTCACGAGTGAGCTGAGAGAATAAAAACTTGATAGGCTTTACATGAAATCTAATATTCAAATTTTTTGCCAAAATTTCTGCGTCTTCTAAACTGTGCGGAGAAGAATACTGCGAAGGCATGGCCACTCCTAAAACATTTTTGGATCCCAGAGCCTCAGCTGCTAAAACAGCGACCACTGCAGAGTCAATCCCCCCACTGAGTCCCACCATTGCCTGTGTAAAACCGGTGCGTGCAAAATATTCTCTAATCCCTGTCACCAAGGCACTAAAGAGGATTTCAATTTCCAAAGGGGCTTTTTTAGATTCTTGGGGAGGTGCAATCCAAACTGGACCTGGAAAAACTTCGAGAATCCCAAAAGAAGGTTTAAAAAGAGGCAGTCTTCCCACCTCAGTGCCCGAAGACGCTAAAGCAAACGAACCTCCATCAAACAAGATTTCGTCTGTGGCTCCGACTTGATTGACATAGATCAAAGGTGCCTTTAGAACTTCGACCACTTCTCTATGAATTTTTTCTCTTCTCTCGCCTTTGCCCCACTCGTAAGGACTTGCTGACAACGAAATTGCAAGCTCAACTCCATTTTTTCTGTACTCGTCAATGGGATCAAAACCATAGAGCCTTCGCCCAAACGAAGGGTCATGTGCCCAAAGATCCTCGCAAATTGCAAGAGCAATGGGGTGGCCTTTCCAATTCCAAATGAGTGCTTTTTTTCCAGGTTCGAAATACCTTGCTTCGTCAAACACATCATAAGTTGGCAAAAGCATTTTAGCCTGTCGAAAAATGAGCTTTCCATCATCTAAAACACTCACGACATTTTGGGCGCTTCGACCCACTGTATCTAGATTATGTGTAACATGGCCAACTGCTAATGCACATTTATGGCCCTTTGTGAGAGCACCCAAGTCATTGAGCACTTTTTCGTTTCTCTCAAACATCTCCGGACGTTCAATGAGATCATGGGGGGGATAACCACAGACAGAAAGCTCAGGAGTGAGCACTAAATCAACCTCTTTGGCACAGCCACGCTTGTACGCTTCTTTAATTTTTTTAAAGTTGGACTCAAAGGCTCCAACGACGGAGTCCATTTGGGCAATTGCAATTTTCACAAACAAAGCCTTCTAAAAGCGAGAATATACCTGAACCTTATCAAAAAAATAAGCGACTTCTCTTTCTGCTGATTTTAAACTATCAGATCCATGCACAGCATTGGCCTCAATGCTATCTCCAAAGTCTTTTCGAATCGTGCCAGCCGCTGCTTTTCCGGGATCGGTCACTCCCATGATTTCACGCCACAACAAAACAGCACCTTCGCCCTCCAAACACAAAAGAAGTACAGGATGCGAAGTCATGAAGAGGATAAGACTCTGGAAAAAAGGCTTGTCTTTGTGTTCGATATAAAAGCCTTCAGCTTTTTCTCTAGATAAATGCACAAATCTGCCCGCGGCCACCCTGAGCCCTTTGGACTCAATTCTAGAAATAATCTCTCCGATGACATTTTTTTCGACTGCGTTAGGTTTGATGATTGCGAAAGTTTTTTCAAGCGCCATGGGTGAGGACCTCCTTCAAAGTCGTTCCTAAATCTGCAGGACTGCGGGAAATTTTCACTCCAGCTTCGCTGAGAGCCTGAAATTTTTCCTCCGCCGTTCCCTTGCCTCCCGAAATGATGGCACCCGCATGTCCCATTCGCTTGCCCTTGGGGGCTGTGGCCCCTGCAATAAATCCCACAACCGGTTTTTTAAATTCTCGTTTGATATACTGAGCTGCCTCTTGCTCGGCAGAACCCCCAATTTCACCGATTAAAATAACTCCGTAAGTTTCGGGGTCTTTATTAAAAGCCTCTAAAACATCGATAAAATTAGTTCCAGGAATTGGATCTCCTCCAATGCCGACGCAAGTGCTTTGGCCAATCCCTAGCTCGGTAAGCTGATGAACCGCTTCGTACGTCAACGTGCCTGATCGAGAGACGACGCCAATATTGCCCGGCTTATGGATGTGTGCCGGCATGATCCCTATTTTACACTTTCCTGGTGTTATAATTCCAGGGCAATTGGGGCCAATGAGCCGAGAGCGACTGGCAGAAGGGCCAGAAGAAGAAGAAGAGGAGGAGGAGGAAGCCAAATATTTTTTGACACTGATCATATCCTGAACAGGAATGCCTTCGGTGATACACACAATGAGCGGAATGCCAGCATCGGCAGCTTCACAAATAGCATCTGCTGCAAAAGCGGGAGGAACAAAAATCATTGTGGCATTGGCTCCTGTTTTTTGGACAGCCTCTTCTACTGTATCAAAAACTGAAAATCCTTCGTGAAGCTTCCCTCCTCGCCCTGGCGTGACTCCTCCCACCACTTGCGTGCCTGCCTCTCTACAACCGATGGCATGAAAACTCCCCTGAGACCCTGTAATTCCCTGGACAATAAGTTTCGTATTTTCATCAACCCAAATGGACATTTTTCACCTTTACGCTCCCCTTAGCGCTCCCACTACTTTTTTTGCAGCATCCGTGAGCCCTTCTGCCGGAATAATTTTTAGTCCTGAGGAAGCCAAAATTTTTCTCCCCATTTCGACATTCGTGCCCTGAAGCCTCACCACCAAAGGAACTTGTAATTTTAACTCATGTGCTGCTGCTAAAATTCCTTCTGCAATGACATCACATTTCATGATCCCACCAAAAATATTGACTAAAACCGCCTTCACATGTGGATCTTTTAGTATAATGGTAAACGCAGCGGCCACTTTTTCTTTCGTGGCTCCTCCTCCTACATCTAAAAAATTTGCTGGAGATCCGCCGTGGAGTTTAATGATATCCATCGTAGCCATGGCGAGTCCTGCCCCATTGACCAAGCAGCCAATATTTCCATCTAACGCAATGTACGAAAGATCATGCTTCGCGGCCTCGAGGTCTTGAGCATTTTCTTCTTCCGCGTCTCTCCATTCTAAAATATCAGGATGACGAAAAATTCCATTGTCATCAAAGTTGAGCTTTGCGTCTAAAGCAAGTAAATATCCCTGGCTCGTTAAAACCAGGGGATTGATTTCAACCAGCGAACAATCGCTCGACTTATAACACTCATAAATCCCCTTAAAAAATGTAACGGCACCTTTGCTTTGCTCGGGAGTGAGATTGAGCGCTTTTGCCAATTTTCTACCATGAAAGCTCTGAAACCCCAATGTGGGATCAATCGGGACTTTTATTATTTTTTCTGGATTTTTCGATGCGACTTCTTCAATCTCCATCCCACCTTCGGTTGACGCCATCATGACTGATAAAGCGCTCGAGCGATCCAAAACAATTCCGAGGTAAAACTCTTTGGCGATCTCAAAACCTTCTTCGATCCAAACTTTATGGACTTTTTTTCCCTGCGGACCTGTCTGAGGAGTCACTAAAGTTTTTCCTAAAATTTCTTTCGCAGCTTGGCCCACCTCTGGAAGTGTTTTACAGACTTTGACTCCACCGGCTTTGCCTCTTCCGCCTGCGTGGATTTGAGCTTTGACAACCCAAACTTGGTTTTTTCTCTCTTTTTGTAAGTTGAGAGCTGCAACCTCTGCTTGAGAGGCGTCTTCGATGAGTCTGCCTTCCGGTACGCGCACATTAAATTTTTTTAAAAGTGCTTTAGCCTGATATTCGTGTATGTTCATACGCCTAATTTTGCCATCGCTTCCACTAATTCTTTCACCGAAGCTGCAGATTTTTCAAACATGGCTTTCTCTTCACTGTTTAAATCTAAAAGGGGGACTCCCTCCATTCCTTTTGCGCCTATTTTAGCAATCACGCCACAGAAAAGATCTCGCACTCCGTATTCTCCCTGGAGAAGCACTGCGCAAGGCAACATTCTTTTCTGATCTCTCACGATGGCTTCCGCCATCTGCACAGCGCTTGCAGCTGGAGCGTAATAGGCAGAACCGGTTTTTAATAAATTTACAATTTCTCCTCCACCTTTGCGCGTCCGATCTACCAGAGCTTCAATCTTATCTTTTTTCAGAAGTTGCTCAAGCGGAATCCCTCCGACGCTCACGTAGCGCGGCATCGGAACCATGGTGTCCCCATGGCCACCAAAGACAAACGCTTGGACGTCTTTTATACTCACGCCTAACTCCTGTGCGATGAAACTCCTAAAACGAGCACCGTCTAAAACTCCAGCCATTCCGATCACCCGCTCTCTTGGAAATCCAGATGCTTTGAGCGCCACGTGACACATGGCATCTAGCGGATTGCTCACAACAATAAGAACAGACTGAGGAGAGTGCTTCGCAACAGAGGTAGCGCATTCTTTTACAATTTTTGCATTGGTCGCGAGCAAATCATCACGGCTCATCCCAGGCTTTCTCGGCAACCCAGCCGTAATGATCACGACATCCGAGTTTGCCGTGAGCGCGTAGTCACTGCCACCTTCTATACGCGAGTCAAAGCCCTCGACAGGCGAGGCTTCGAAGAGATCAAGCGCCTTTCCCTTGGCCGCGTCGCCATTGATATCTACTAAAACCACATCTCCCAGTTCCTTGGCTGCTGCCCAGTGTGCACAAGTAGAACCCACAAACCCCGCACCAATAACAGAGATCTTCGGACGACGACCCATAAGAAACCTCCTTATATTAAAACTTCTTTGTAATTTGACTTAAGTTTTAACTGAAGCTTTCTTATTTAGCGAGAGTAAAATTCTAGCTACCGTGTGCAGGACAGGAGTATTTCTTGATATCTGTCCTTCTCACCCGAAAAAGTGGGTTTTAAGTGAGGATCTACCCTCAAAACGAAAAACCAGATTTTGCAGCGGTTGTCACAGGTCCACTCTTGGGGAAGCCTGGAAAATAAGAAATCGAGATTCAAGACCGTGGCATCCCCGTTGCCACACTCAAATCTCCTAAAAACAATAGAGAGAAAACACCCACATCTCTCCTGTTTTTTTGACACATGATCATTTGCTTTCTCGGGCCGCAAAATCGCTTGGATTTCAGGTTTTGGGTTAAGCCACCCCATAACTTTGAATCAGTTTTTCAAGGAACATTGTTTCGGTGCTTTTTTTCTGTTTTGCCAAATCTTTTAGTTTCTGAGAAATTTCGGGTCTGAAGCGGAATGTTTTCATGATTTTTTTATCTTCGAATGGCTTTATCCTTTTGTCTTTCATAGGGAGCTCAGTCCAAATTTTTAATTTCTGATACGGAATGCCAAAAAATTCAGTGCCATCTTCCATGCGCTTGTGGAGCTGATCAATAATGCAGGCTAAATCTTTATGTCTATTTTTATCAAAATCAAAATGCTTTTTGAGCCTAAGAACAGCAACAGGCAAAACTTCTAGAATACGAGGCTCGACATTTTTTCCAGCCCAAATTACATTTTCGATTTTCAGTCGTTTATTGGGCAGGAGAGGAATGTTCAGATTTGTTTTTAACAACCCTTTTGCAACAAGAAAGCCCATTGTTTCTAAAAATCGACAATCACATCTCAATTTCGCGTCAGCGGAGGCTCTAGCTTTAATTTTCTTTAGAAGACTTAACTTGTTCATATAAAATCCTCTAATTTTCCTTTGTTTTCTAAAATACGGTCTATTAAGTTTGGAAATTTTTCTGATGCAATGGCTTGGCGAATGAGTTGCAAGTTTTTCTTTGGAGCTTTGACTGCTTTGCTTACAAGTGCAGATTCTGGGTCAAGACACTCTACTCTTACATACTCAAAATCAAAAAGAATTTCAAATATTGCACCTTTTGGAATCCAAATAAGGTAACTATCTTCGTCATAAATAAATCCATATTTTTTAAGGATTTTCTTGAATTCTTCTTTTGCTATTTGCTCCATGACAAGGAGAGCGTCGATGTCCACTGTTTGAGTGAGAGATAAAATAAAGCATACTTTCTTGTTGGCAAGAAGACTCATCTGCCCAAGTAGTTTTATTTCCGTTTTTTTGATTGAGAAAAGGTCTTCTTTTCTCCGCCTCGTGTTGAGTTGTTTTATTTTTTTATCGAATTCAGAAAAAATTTTTTCAATGGGCTCCATACTGTGACTCTCTATGCCGAGTATAGTTCTTTTTAAAAATGTTGTAAATACGATATTATTTCTTTTAGAATCAACAAGTTACTTAATCGATGGGTCTATTATCTCTCAAAACCTCATCGAGGTCGTCCCAGAGAGAATTTAAAAGCTGGCCCATTTGCTCTACATGCAAGAGCGTCAATTCTTGCCGCATGGGCTTATCCTTAACAACCAGAGAAGCAAGGGCTAGGGCTTCTTTTCCATGTTGATATTCTATATTATTTGCAAAACAATCTCGAAAATAGGGTTCATTCATGATTTTATCACTACAGCTCGATAAGCTCTCACCCAGCGCATGCATGAAATTATCAGACACAAGCTCCATGAGCACCCATGCTCCAAGGCTCTTAGGATAGAGATCAGAAACTTTTTTAATAAAAGTTGCTGTTTTTGGCCTCAGTTCATTTGCAAGTATTTCAAGATCACCAAATGCTTCGTCTGCGAGAGGAAGCTCTGCGCCAAGAAGCTGAAAAGCTCGCGAGAGTTGGTAATGATGAGTATCGCCTCCCGGAAGTCCATCATCGTCAATATAGATTTGAAGTTTTCTTTTTCGCAAGTGAGGTGCATCTAGCCAGGGAAGACAATAAACCATTGCTCTTGTCGCATGCATTGCAGCTTGATAATGGAGGTAAAGCTGTCCCATTTTTTTTGGGTTCTGTTTAAGAGCTATACCCTGAAACTTGAGATTTGAAAAAAAGGGGTGCTTTGAGGGCTTCCACTTCTCAGCCATCAAAAGGATTTCATTTTTAAAAAACATCGTCATACTCCTCGTTCTTTATGTTTCGAACTTCATATATATACATTATTTAAATACATAAATAAAATTGATAATTTCTATAAATTACTATAGAATAAATCTATAGATGGACATTTTTAATAGCCGGTTCGAATATTTTCTAAAAACCGCAGAAGAGCCTAGTTTTTATGAAGCCGCCTTTAAAATAGGCATTACTCAGCCCACACTGAGCAGTGCAATCAAAAAACTTGAGGGAGAGCTTGGTGTACCTTTATTTGAGAGAAGCGTTTATGGTGTCCAATTGACTGAAGTCGGGCGAGCTCTCTACAGTGAACTTAACAAATATCACTCTGAACTTTCTCAAAAAATACAAGCTCCAGTTCCTCCATTTTATAAAGAACCCGCAATTTATGCTGTTTATAAAAAGGGGATCTCTAAAAAAACCACGGAATACCTCAATCAGTGCGTTGAACAATTCAAATTAGCCACAATGGCAATAGCCCCTTTGTGAATTTAAATTATTCCCTAAGACCTATCCAAACTAATATCATATGTACCTA
>CAZBEI010000053.1:0-6504 GCA_964490895.1 uncultured Bdellovibrio sp.
GACAGACGCAGGGCTAGGGCTGCGCTGGTTTTCGCCCATCGGTCCACTGCGATTCGAGTGGGGATTTCCGCTTAAAATTAAACCCGGCGACAGTGACATGAACTTCGAGTTCATGATCGGGACTCCGTTTTGAGGTTTGACTTTTACAAAGATAAAGAGTAAAAGAATTCAGTTTTATGAATTTCCGCAGGATTTTATTGGTTTTTTGTTTTTCCTTGTCGCCTGCGAGTGCTGAGGAGACTCCAGAAGCAATTATAGCTCAAGCTAAAACTACTGCTCAAGCGATAGTTTTAGTGATAGTAGGTGAGCGTGGGAATTCTACATGGAAACCAAATGACATTGAGATAGATCTGAGAGGAGGCTTGCCTAGTGGACGTTTTGGTGCGTGTTACATCGCGCCTGGTTTTCAACACGAAGTAGATACTGTTGGTGTTTATATCCCAGGCCTTGATACCACTCAACCTGAGTACCCAGAAACAATAGGTATAGAATTTGCTAATCGAATAGTCCCTCCTTTCGGTGAGATTTTGCAATTAATTTTAGAAATAAGAGGGTCTCGTTTGGATTCTGACGAGGCAAAAATAAATCGTTTGTATAATCAACTGGTGCAGTTTTATTTAGCAGTAAGACTTGGGTTAGAGAATATTGCTTCTTATTTTGAGCCAAGATACGATCGAATACTTGGTAATGGTTTTGACTATCTTCATAAATTTTTTGAGTATGTATTGGTGAATGTACTTGTTGGCGGTCCAGTATATAGCTTAGCCTACATTGGAGATTCCGGGAAAGGCCTAAGTATTGGAAATCCATTTTTGTATGGTGGGTTACTCATGAATATTCTCGCAACGGTTGTGGTGTATGATAGGCATTCTTACGGTTGGGTGTCTCGGCGGGAAACAAGACTCGAAGACAAACTATCTCGGTTTTTAGAGGCATTTGTTGCTCAATTGGAAACCGAGCGGATCATACTGCCTACAGGGTTTAATCCACCTCAAATGATAAGTACCAGTGGAGTTCACAGTCAGAACTTAGCTCATTGGGTTCAACTTATAATCAATCCCTGTAGTAGTCTGCTTGGTTTGCAGGGATCGTCTGGAAGTGTGAAGTAGGTTGGCCCAAGAGTTGTGGGTCGCCTGGCGAAGTAAGTAACCTTTGTGTTAAGCAGTCATGGCTTTTGTTTTACTGCAGCCTCTAGCCTTGACTACAGCCCTCAACCTTAAAGCCATAGGAATCCTTATCGATCCAGTCTGCATGCTTCGGTTGCTTTAGCTCTTGCTTCAGTCAAAGTTTGCATCTGGTTTTCGACTACAAATCCAAAAACTCTTTCAGAGCAGCTTGAACAGTGGTTTGAATGCCCCCTGGAAGCAAGGCTTCTTCATAATTCTATTGAATTTACCCCCTCACTATGGTTTTTTGACTGAATAAGGAGACTTCTCAAAATGAAAACGATACGTTTTATGTCAACTATTTGTGTTGGATTGTGCATCACTTGCTTTATTAACCACGGAGCATTGGCTTTGGCCAATGCATTAGGAGATACAAAAATTGCCACCGTCGACATGCAAAAGGCCATTCAAACCGTGGACACTGGGAAAAAAGCCAAGTCTGATTTAGAAAAAGCCCTCACGCTTAAGAAAAAAGAAATTCAGGATGAAGAGGCCAAAATCAACAAGATGGGCGAAGAGTTCAAAAAGCAATCCCTGGTCATGAATGATGAAGCCAGGTCCAAAAGGCAAGTCGAAATCCAAGAAAAAATTGCAAAGTTACAGCAACTTCAGATGAAGTCTCAAACCGAGCTTCAGCAAAAAGAACAAGAGCTCACGCTTCCTATTTTATCAAGGCTCCGCCAGATTATCAAAGAATTGGCCACTCAAAAAGGATACACCGTTGTCTTAGAGAAAAATGAAAACATGGTTTTATTTTCACTCGAAAAAGACGATCTCACTGAGGATGTCATCCGGGTCTATAACAAAGCTCCTAAAACGTAAGGAGTGAGAATGTCATTTGGAGTTGCCGAAATCTTAGATTGGGTCGGTGGCGAAGTAGCCAATGCAAAAGTGCTCGGAGAAAAACTTAAAAAGATCCGAGTCGACCGGCCTTCGTCCTTATCTAAAGCAGTCGCAACCGACATCGCTTATTTTTTTAATAAGAGTTATGCACACGAGCTTGCGGGTGCACAGCCTGGAATTTTAATCACAGGAGATCCATTTGCAAAAGAACTAGAAAAAGCAAGACTCCCTCTTTGGGAAACTTCGGCTGTTGTTGTCTGTCCAGACCCCTATTGGGCAATGGCACTTCTTTCGGAAAAGTTCGAAGCTCCCCAGGCTCTCAAAGAGTGTTCCATTCATCCCACTGCGGTTGTGGATTCTGGAATGAGACTTCCGGCACGGATTCGAATTGGACCCTATTGTGTTTTAGAAAAAAATGTAAGGCTTGGCGAGGACACCGTTTTGTATGCTCATTGTTATCTCGGCCAAGGGGTTACGTTAGGTCACAACTGTGTTTTATTTCCCAATGTTGTTTTGTATCCCAATACCCAGATTGGAAATCGGGTGAGGATCCATGCGGGTGCAGTGCTGGGGTCAGATGGATTTGGCTATGCTCCCAAAATTGAGAATGGGAAAGTCATTTCGCATCAAAAAATTTACCACCTGGGGAGAGTTGTTGTTGGAGATGATGTGGAAATTGGGGCCAATGCCTGTGTCGATCGAGGTACGATCGAAGATACCATAATCGAAGATCTTGTTAAAATCGACAATGATGTCCATATCGGGCACAACTGTAAGCTCGAAAAAGGAGCTGTAATCTGTGGGGCCACCGCATTGGCAGGAAACGTGAGCGTGGGTGAGTTTGCCTATATAGGCGGACTGACCGGAATTGCAAACAATGTCCATGTGGGAGCTAGGGCCAAAGTGGGGGGCATGAGTCTGCTGAGCAAAGATGTTCCAGAGGGAGGCGCAGCAGTAGGAAATCCACAGCGAGATTACAAAAACCATTTTAAGGTTCATGCCTACTTGAACAGACAGGTCAAAGATATGGCGAACAGACAGGTCAAAAAACATGAGTAAACAGTATCAACTCAATATTGAGCAAATCAAACGCTTCTTGCCCCATCGGCAACCTTTTTTACTGGTGGATCGGATTTTAGAAATCACTCCTGTGGGAAATCTTTTGGATCCCTCGAGCTCAGAAGACAAAGTGGGGACTCGTGTTACCTCCATAAAAAACATCTCTTATAATGAACCTTTTTTTGCAGGGCATTTTCCGGGGTTTGCCATTGTCCCAGGAGTTTTAATTTTAGAAGCCATGGCACAGACGACTTCTTTTTCTCTTTATCCCGCGATGGAACATGACATTGATCGAATGGCTAGAGATTTTGAGTGCATTTTGGTGGGGGTGGATTCGGCTCGGTTTAGAAGGCCAGTGGTGCCAGGCGACACACTTAAAATAAATTCGGTTGTAAAAAAGACAAGAGGGCAACTCTGGTCATTCTTTGTAGAAGCTACGGTAGACTCACAAAAAGTAGCCGAAGCAGAAATCCTAGCCAAACTTCTTTTGAAAGGAAAACTCTCGTGAGAATACATACTACTGCCCAAGTTCACCCCGAAGCTCAAATTGCAGACACGGTCGAAATTGGGCCTTGGTGTACGATTGGCGCAGGAGTTAAAATTGGGGCTCACACTCGTCTCATGAGCCATGTGGTTATCGAGGGGTGGACAGAAATTGGAGAAAATAACGTCATTTTCCCATTTGCGGTTTTAGGCGCCATTCCACAAGATTTAAAATACAAAGGCGAAAAAACAAAGCTCGTGATCGGAAACTCAAACACCATTCGAGAAGCCGTGACTATCAATTTGGGTACAGCTCAAGGAGGAGGCGTGACCTCTGTGGGAGATCATACTTTGCTTATGGCCTATACTCATTTGGGGCATGACTGCAGAATTGGAAATCATTGCATCATTGCAAACTATGGAGGTTTCGCTGGGCATGTCGAGGTGGACGACTACGCCACTTTTGGCGGGATGATTGGGGTTTCTCAGTTTGTACGCGTGGGCGCCTACGCCTATATTGCAGGGCAATCAGGTCTAGAGAGAGATGTTCCTCCATTTTGCATTGCAATGGGATCTCGGCCTTCGATACTCAAAGGAGCCAATATTGTTGGACTGAGGCGTCGCGGAATGACGGCAGAAAAAATTCAAAAAATAAACGAAGCCATTAAACTTTGGATTCGGCATGACGTTCAAAAAGAACAATGTCTTTTAGAAATCGAATCTCAGTATGGAGAAGTCCCTGAGATTGGGCAGTTTGTCTCTTTTATTCGAAAAAGTGAAATAGGCGTTGTGCGTTGAGATTGTTTATTTCCGCATGCGAAATCTCGTCAGATCGTCACGGAGCCAAACTCCTCACCGCACTGAGAGAGCTTTTGCAAAGCCAATTCCCCGAAAAATCAATTGAGGCCTTTGGTATCGGAGGGCCCAAGCTTCGCGCCTGCGGGCTAAAAACTTTGGTTCGCTCCGAAGATCTTTTGGCCATGGGTTCTACAGAAGTGTTGGTTAGGATTTCGAAAATTTGGGGAGCTCTCAGAAAAATAAGTGCTGAGCTAAAGCGAAATCCTCCAGATCTTGGGGTTGTGATTGATTATCCGGATTTTCATTTTCAGTTGGTCAAAAGAATGAAAAAAATCCCATGGATTTATTACATCCCGCCCAAAGTGTGGGTCTGGAGAAAGAGTAGACTCAAGTTTCTAAAAAAATATTTTTCAAAAATCCTCTGTATTTTCCCGTTCGAAGAAAAATTCTATAGAGATGCCCACGTGATGCAGGCACGCTATGTTGGCAACCCCCTCATGGAAGAGCTGCCCTTTGAGCTGACAAAAGCTCAGGCAAGAGTGGCTTTAGATTTAAAAAACGAAGACGTTGTAGTCACGCTCATGCCTGGGAGTCGTCCTGCTGAAATTAAAAATCACCTCGCTCCCATGCTCAAGGCTGCAGAGGGTGTGTCTTTAGAGCTTCAGAAAAAAATGATTGTTCTAATTCCATGGGTAGAAGGACAGCACTCAAATTTGGCAGAAGTTCTTGGAGGTGCTCCAGTATCTTCTTTTTTTGTGGTGAAAAGTTTTATTGGGCGAGCCCATGAGTGCCTTGTGGCTTCAGATGCTGCCTTGATCAAATCTGGGACTTCGACACTGGAGGCGGCTCTTTTAGGCTGTCCTCACGTGCTTTTGTATAAACCCTCACGCCTGACTTTTTTTATTTTTAAACGCCTGATGAGTTACTCTGGTCCTGTGGGGCTTGCCAATATTTTGCTGGGGCGCTCTATTGTGAAGGAAATATTGGGGCCAGAAGTAAGGGCAGAAGTTTTACAAAAAGAACTCCTAGCCCTTTTATTGAGCGAAAATTTAGAAATGAAAAAATCATTTTATGAACTGAAGGGTTTATTGGCTAGCGAAAAGAGTCCTAGCTTTCTTGCTGCGGAGGAGATTTTAGGGGTTTGGGGTACTGCTGGCTAATTTTGATACCTATTAAAAATTAGCCGTTTTTGAAAATCTCTCCTGTTATGTTTACATGGAAGTGTGTCAGCGTCTACCCAGTCGTGTGAGCTTGATTTTAATGTGTAGTACTCTACCGGGTAATGCAATTGTTAAATGATCAGAAAAAACTCATTTTTTAAATAAATATTTCATTTCTGACGACGGGTAGACTGTACACACCCGCAGCAACACCGGAAGCTATTGCAGCACCAACAGCACCACAAGGAGAAGATTAAGACGTATAAAACTAGAGGCCAATGGTTTACTGATCAGGTAGTTATTTAATTTGACAGTCCACAAATCGGACTATTCTAAATTATTTATTTAAAAAATAATCCTATTTTTATGCATTATTTTGTTGATTTTATAATTTTATTAAGAGATAGATCTTCTTGCTTTTGATTTAAGAAAACAGGTTCATGTTTTCTTAAAAAAGAACTTTAGGAGAATATAAAAGTGCTTAACTTAAATCTAAAATCTTTGTCCGACGCTGAACTTCTTGCTCAAACTGAAAAAACTGTTTTTCAAGAAAGAGAATGCACCAATCTCGTCTTAGATCACCTCCGAGAAGTGGAGAAAAGATACCTTTATGCAAAACTTGGCTTTAGCAGCATGTTTGAGTATTGCACAAAGCACCTCAAATACTGCAATGCCAGTGCTCAGCTTAGAATAGACGCCATGAGACTTTCCAATGAATTACCTGAAATAAAAGAGTCCTTAGAAAATGGGACCTTAAATCTCTCAGTCATTGGGACCGTGCAGAAGTTTATCAGGCATGAGAAATCTAAAAATAAGAAAAAGTTTAGCACACAAGAAAAAAGGACTTTAATCAAGCAAGTCGAAGATAAGTCAAAGTGTCAGGTAGAGCAGTTTTTTATAGGTCTTTCTCCTGAGTTTATTCCACATGAAAAAAAGAGAGTGCTCAGTCCAACGCAGACAGAGATTAAGTTTGTAGCCGATCCAGAAATTTTAGA
>CAZBEI010000054.1:0-12462 GCA_964490895.1 uncultured Bdellovibrio sp.
AGTTTTTATCCCCTAAAAATGGCAAGGCCAGAGGCAGCATGTGTGCTGCCTCTGGCCTTAAAGATGAAGAAGGGGCTCTTTTTAGGGGAACCCCCCTTTGAACTTTTGGTGGCCATTTATGGCCTTGTGTATGTTAGACACCTCCTTTGGCAGCCCGGCTTGCGTGAACTCGTCGGGGTAAACAAGTTTTTAGCTCCGCGGCTTTGCGTTCCCGGCCTTTCGGCCGGCTTACCTTTTTCAAAAGGGGTTATTTTTCGGTCTAACCACCTTCTTCAGATGACCCTAGCTCCCTGGGCCAAAACCTTTAATTAAAACTCGCTTTGTTAATAACCTCTTATAAAGTAGTTTGGCTGATAGTTGATTGATAGTCAACAGTATTTTAAGCTATTGATATATATACATAATTTTAACTGCCTGCAGTTGTAATGCGAAGGGCAGTAGGGGCTGTTTTTGTATCATTGGGTGACCTATTTGAATGACCTATTTTTCCTCTAGTGGGCAGTTGGACCACTCTTCTTTGTAGTTTTGAAGCGGTTTTTGCCAGCCTCCTTTTGGAGTATCTTTATTCTCTGCAGCGCCCCAGTTCAGCACATTGACAGCTGCGCAGTGGCCTCGGAAAAAAGGGGAGTGTGATAAGCGGGAGCGCTGTTTTGATAAATTCACGGCGTGGGAGTTTGTTTTCGTGTGCAGGAAATTTTTCTAAAAAAATCGCTTTTTGTAAAACCTCGGTGAGAGATCGGTGGAGAGGAGATCGTGCCATAAAAGAGGAAATTGTAACTGAGAATTTTGCACTGTAAAGAGGTAAGTTTTAACGGTAATGATAATAAGATGCGTCACCCTCAAGCCATCATTGTAGGCAAGCAAACCGCTCAATACGAAATTGGTCCAACTCAGAATTTTGTCTATTTTGTTTTGGATTGGATAGCAAAAGAGGCCTTGATTATTGATCCTCATAGCCCGCTGCAAGAGCCACTCCAGATACTTCAAAAAAATCATTTTAAGCTCAGTCAGATTTTACTCACTCACACGCACTATGACCATGTGGATGGGGTTCCAGAGCTTGTAAAATGGAATCCTGACATTAAAATTTTAACTCATAAAGACGAGTTTCATCGCGTGCAGGAGTATGGCACGCACATTCATTTTATTCAGGATGGAGACGAGCTCCATGTTGGAGCGATAAAGATCAAAGTTTTGCATACTCCTGGGCACAGTGCGGGGGAATGCAGCTATTTTATCCAAGGCACGCCGCCTCATTTGTTTACCGGGGATACTCTTTTCATTAGAGATTGTGGGCGGACGGATTTGCCAACAGGGAGTACTGAGCAAATGTTTTATTCTTTGCAAAAAATCAGGGCTTTGCCACCTGAGACTGTGATTCTGCCTGGACACCACTATAAAAAAGAATATGCAAGCGTTCTTTCGGAAGAGCTTTTACGGAGCCCTCCATTTCAGTGTAAGAGTGTGGCGGAGCTAGAGGCGCTGCCCTAAAACTAGATGTCACTGGTTTGGGTCTATTTAGGTTGAAAAACCTTATTCCTTATTTTTAGGCTGAATGTAACGGCGAAATTCGTCCGTAAAGGCTAACTCTGTTTTTCCTGGGATAGGTTTGATGAGATCTACAAATAAAATTCCGTTTAAGTGGTCGAGTTCGTGTTGAAAAACAGTGGCTAAGAAGTCTTCTGCAGTTTTGTCTTGAATTTGCCCATCTTCGTTCCAGTATGTGATTTTGATTTTTCTTGGGCGTGATACAAGCCCTCTCAGTTCTGGAATGGAGAGGCAGCCTTCCCAATAAGACTGTTCGCTCGGGTCTAAGACCGTCACTTTTGGATTGATGTAAACTCGGAGTGGTTCGGAGCCCATGTTGGGGTAGCGTGGGTTGCCCTCAGAAAAACCTATAACTGCTACTTGGATGGATTCGTGTATTTGGGGTGCAGCAAGGCCGAGGCCTCCAAACTCCTCCATTGTGTCTTTGAGGTCTTGGATGAGGCGTTTGAGCTCTAGAGATTGCAATTCGCTTTGAGTCACCTCTCTCGCTTTTTGTCTTAAGATGGGGTGCCCTAGTCGGGCGATTTTGCGGATTGACATAGGAGGATCATAGCTATTTATGGGAATTTTTTAAATAGAAAATCACTTTCCTACCATGAGCGGCTCGTCTGTCTTGACCCGTATAATACCCCGGCTAGAAAGTTTTAGATTTGTATTGACATTAGATATCCAACGTAAGACAATCATTTTGACGCAGTTTGTTTGGAAAGAAAGCAAAAATAAAGAAATTCAATCCAAGCGAAATGTTTCTTTTGAATTAGTATTAGAGGCATTAGCTGAAAACAAAATAGTGAACATTGTCGACAACCCAAACAGGAAATATTTTGAACAAAAAATATATATTCTAGAGCTGAATGCTTATCCGCATTTTGTACCTTTCAGAGACTTGGACGATGATACGAGAGAACTCATTACGATTATTCCATGCAGAAAACTCAAGAGAATCATGGGAGGAAAAAATGAAAAAAAAAGACAAACTGACTAGAGAAGAAAAAAATATTCTTAAAAGCTACAACCTTGGTGAATGGAAGCCTATTAAAAATCTAAGCACAGAGATCGAAAAATCAGTAAAATCAGCCCGTGCACAACTTGAGTCCATCAGAAAAGAAGCTCGCATCAGCCTCAGGCTGAACCCAATTGACATTGAGATGATTCGTCTCAAAGCAGTTCGAGTGGGGTTACCCTATCAAACTTTACTGGCAAGCATCATCCACCAATATGCCACTGATCAGTTTGTTCGAAAAGAAACATACGAGGAAAATATTAAAAAAATATTACTTGATGCCCTTGAAATTAAAGAAAAACTAAAACCGGCAAGTTCACGTTAACTGGAGAGTCTCAAAGGCATCGTGGAAAACTGTGTTTGACGGGAACATCAATGGTGAAGTTGGTTGTTGTCACTGGCGAAACACCCGTGGTGTCACTTCATTTCCCCTAAGTCAGTTTTATTTTTTCCATCAGCGCTTAAGACGATAGCTTTTAGTTTTCTGACAGGCTGTTCGGGATTGCTCTCATCATAAAAAGTGGTTGCAATAAAATATCTCCAGTTTTTATTTTCAATTTCGCGTCTATCTTCAGCACTCAAGTGATCTGCCAGCAATAAGTCGGCTCCATACTGCTCGACAAAATTATGATGGGCAGCTGCATGGACCACTTTGAAAGGCTGAGTAAAAACTAAATTGAGAGGATGAGACAAGAGATTTGAAATCTCCATTTTATCAATTTGGATAAATTGGGTCTTATCCACTCCTCCCACAGAGGTTCGACCTTCGTAACTTAAAGAAGGGTACTTTTTGTCGGTTCCTAAAAAGGCTTTTTTTATAAGTCGAGGAACTCGGTCCATTTCTCCAGTTCCATTGTCCCAGGAAGACTCTGTTCCTGGTTGACTGTTTTGATAGGCATCTTGCTCACATTTTTCGGCTTCTGACACAAAGGAGTAACTTAATCCATATTCCTCTCCAGTCAAGGCAGGGGCAGTTAAGTAGAGTTGAAGCGTAGTAAAGGGTTGTAATTTTCCTTCTAGAGCAGAGAGCTCTTTTGTTCTTTTTTGCTCAACCGACCAATTGAGGGTGAGGTTCCTTAATGGAGTGTCGGGTAGCTTTTGTATGTCCAATGGAAGTTTTGCACTTACAATTCTGGATTCGTATCCATTAAAAGTATCCCGCCATTCTTTTTCGTATTCTAAGGTAAGATTTTTAGTTTTATCCAAGACCTCAATCCACCCAGTACCTGTGTTCAATGAAACCCTCTCAACGGGGTTAGGAATGCTGGGTACATCCACTACCGGTATTTCATGCAAGCCTACGGCAATTTTTATCGGAAAACTTAAGAGCATTTTTTCTAGCGCATCAGCTCTTTCCATTGGGTTTGGGCAGTAAGTGCCACTGTTTCTACTCCCAATCACTATGTTTGTTTTGTTTTTAGAGTTTCCAGCCATGTCTGGAACAAAACGTACTTGTTTGATATAAATTTTTTTACCTTCAGGGGGCTTTGAGGGGTCATTGATGAGTTTAAATTCAAAGTCAAGTTGAGCTGATCCGCGCTCTTCTTTAGGAAGAAGTTTTTCATATTGAGCATGAACTTTTTTAATAGCGTTATAAAGTTCACGATACTGCGCGTCGGGCATGACCATTCGTCCCGCAGGAGTTTCGGTGGAGCGGACTCTTAAGTCCACTCGTTCATTGTCAATAAGTACTGACTCTGGAACTTTGCCCGGGCGGCGAGCACCTGTGACGGTGTTTTCTCCTCCTGGAAAACTAGTTGCCAAAACATTAAAATTTTTAAAGCCTTGCGAGGAATTACTTTTAGAAATTGCAACACCATTGGCATCCTCATCGGACACACTTTTGTGGACCAACACTCCCATCCCAATTGGGATTTCTTCGGCTTCATTGAGTTCTTTGATTCCAAAGTGTCGGCGAGCCAAGTAGCCTTTTGTGGTGTAAAGACTAGCCCAAACTTTTTTTAATCCTTTTATCACAGGGTCTGGTTTTTTTTTCTTTTTTTCATCACAGAGAGAAAATCCGGTTTGCTCTTCGTCACCTAGGCAAACTCCTTCGGACTGATAAAGACCTGCGCCATTAAATTCTTTTGAGTCTTCAACATTGCTGCTTGAGCGAAGCTTCAATCGTGTGCCATTTTCTTCTTTCCATTTTGAGGAAAGAGCAATTAAAATTTTCTTTTTTAGTGTTGGCGGTACTTCTCCCTTCTCAAGGGTATCCCTGATCTCCTGTAATTCTTCAAAAACTTCTCTCATGTTCAGTTTTTTTGAAGTTAATTTTTTTAATCTTGGAAGAATTAAAGAATAAATGGACTTGTTATTGAGTGTTCCTTCTTTCAAATAAACATGAAAAAAAGAAATAGGAATGGCCATTCCTCCTGTGACTGTATTGCCAGGAATAATTTTCATTAGCTGTGCTACATTTGCAGCTTTTGCTCCAACCAAAAGAATATCTTTTTCCAAAGGAACACCTTTTTGAGCAAGTTTATTTAAGTCTATCACTTCCTTGGCAGATGAATTATAGGATCGTGGTGGTACGGGTTGTGGTTTCTTAAGCTCAAGGAGTTTTTCTGTCTCCTGTTCATTTAAGTCTTCTCCAGATTTAACTGTGACGTAGCAACCCATTCCGGTTTCTCCAGAAACATTGAGATAAATCGGTTTATTCAGGGCTTCGTGGTTTTTCCATTTTTTTGAATTTTGAGCATCTTTTTCAAAATAAAAGGGGCTTCCCATCATTTGGGCAAGAAGAGCAACATGAGACGAAGGTGCTGTTTGACTTCCGGTAATCAGTCCTGCCACCATAGGGAGATCTTCTGGTACTTCGTCTAAGACTAAAATGGTCTCTTCGTTAATTTCACCTTTTTCAAAGGCGGACTGTACCTCTGTAGATTTTAGAACTTTTACTACGCCCACACTCCAGCTGCTTGAGTAACAAGCACGAGTAGCGTTGCTTAAGGTCGTCACAACTTCGATGTTTAGTTCAGAAAATTTTTTTTGATTTTCTTCTACATATTTTCGCTGTTCTGGAGCTGGAAAATAAGAAATTTTCGAAATTTTATCTTCTTTTTGAATTTGTTTGAGGTGTGCGATCATCCTGGACACTTCTAGGGCCTCTATTGGGTCTTTCTCAGAGCTCGAAATTTGTAAATGCAATTTCCAGGGTGCAGCCATTGCTGTGGAGCTATCATCTTTAGGAAATAAAAGGGTACCTGATAAAATTTTTCGGCCTTCATTGTGAAGTGAAATTTCGTCAATCTCTTTGGGCGTCATCCCTTTAAAGGGGGGGAGAGTTTTTAAAAAATCAGCATGAAATTTATATTTCTGATTTTGAAAATAAGTTTTTTTATATTTTTTGCCTAAGTCTAATAAAATAGAAAATTTGATATAGCCTAAGTATTGAGAGTCATCGGAAGTAAATGTAAAAATATCAGTAAGATTTTTTTCAGTGATTGCTGAGTAAGAACCGGCTTCGTAGCCGTAGGCAAGAGCAGAATTTAAAAGAAAAATGAACAAACAAGTCAGTTTTTTAAAGGCATCCATTTCAATGACCCTCATATTGAAAGGCAGTTCTTGTGACGCACTGGGCTGTGGTTGGGGATAGATCTTTTATATATTTTAGTCAAGCTAACTTTAAATCAATGAAATCGGAGAATTGATTATCCTTCGCGCTAGCGACTGATTTTACCTTCGAGCAAAACAGGGATAATCTGACTTGGCTCTGGAGATACGATTTTCCATTTTCCGTTTATTTTTTTAAGACTAAAACTGACCCAGTAATCTTTTTCTGGCGCTGGAAGAGTCGTCCCATGTGCATCCGAAATTCCAACAAGCTCATAGCGGACATCCACTCTTCCCTCATTTTGATAGCTCGAGTTTTGAGGGACAAGGTTGTATTTTTTGGCAACATAAAAGCCATCATGATGGGGAGTTTCTTTCCACGTGGTTAAGTTTTTTCTCTCTGCTTCAAGCATTCCTGTCCAAAAGAATCCGGCGCCATCTCTTTCGCAGTAGTGTTCTATGAGAGCTACAGGAGTTTTAAACTGATTTTGGAGGATGAGGGGGTGATCGGCAAAAATAAAGGGAGTGAGTGAGATAAAAAATAATAAAATTGTCATTTTACGCTCCTGGTTATGCTCCTGGTTACGCTCCTGGTTGCACTCCCAGAAATGCTTCTTGAGTCACCTTTATATTGGCAAACTTTATTGGATAAGGGTTTGAGCCTCAGCCCAAATAGCCCTGACCTCAAGATGCGCGTGGGTTCATTGAGAGGATCTGTAGAGAGAGCAAAAGTCCTTTCTCGAATGGTGCCTGCACTTTGTGAGGCTTCTAGAACTTCGGCCGAAAGGGATTTTGGGTCATAAGTTCTCACAATAAAAACATGTCCGGTGGTTTCCCAGGGCAAGCGGTATACAAGCAAATCCCCAGCCGAGAGTTTTTCATTTTCATAGACATTGATCGGGATAAAAGCCTGAGAGGTTTTTTTAACGAATTCAGCCCGTTCTTTTTTATATTTTGGAGGGATGGGCAAAACTCCTTTTCTGCGATAAATCCACATGGCTCTCAAATCCAGCGTGGTAAATCTCCCTTTTCTGATTTCTACGGGCAAAGCCGAGCTTGCGAGCTGTGAGCAATCTGTGCCTGTTGTTCCTCCACCCAAATAGTAACCATTATGGAGTAAATTGATTTTCCTTTTTTTACCATCCTCTAAAGTGAGGTCCATTGTTTCGGAAAGTTTTATTCTTTTGAGGAGCTCAGCTTTATCCCTTGGGGAGAGTCCATTAAATAAAACAAGTCGATTGACTAGGTTCTCAGAGTTCAAAATAGAACCTGGATTGCCAAAAATTTCTGAAAGCTCTGGAGTTCGAGCTAAGGGATTGGCCTCGGGGGGTGCTAAAAGTCCATTCAAAGCACTGGTTGCTCCAATGAGAGATTGTCGATTCATTTCTCCTTGAAACGCGCCTAATCCCAGGAGGGACTTGTCTCTGGCAAGTTCGGCCAGGTTTCCAAATCTTAGTTTTTCGCTTGAGTCGATTCCCCCTTTAGTATGGGAGAGAATTTGTGAGAGGTCTTCTAAGTTTTCTTTTGCGCGAATGAGAAAATCTCCCAAAGCGGTAAACGGAAGTTTGCGATAAGGTTCACTCGTGGTTTTGTCGTCATCTTGAATGGCGTCATACAAGGCTTTTCGAGCCGATAAGATCGAGTTTAATAATTCTTGATGGCTCAATTCTCGGGCTGCTTTTTCTGAGTCACTTGCTGTAGAGCGGATGAGGCCACTGGGATCTGTAGACAGATTTGACGAAGGATTAAAGAGGCGATCTTCGCCCGGGTCTTCTAGACCTTCGTCGTTTTGAGATTCTTCGTTCAAATTGTTATCGGCCAATTGGGATTCATTTTTTGGAGAAGGGATTTCATTTTTTAGTGTGCAGGCATTGGGGATGAGCGATTCTCCACCTGGGGCTTGAGACGAGAGTGAGCTTTTTATTTCAAAAAATCCTGCCAGTGGTTTCTTTTTTGACTGCTCATTTCCTTGTCTTTCCTGTTTAACCTGATTTTTCTGTTTTAAATCCCCTAAAAAAGCATCCTCTGGGACCGGCAAAGTTTTTCCATCATGCCAACCTCTGAAAAATGAAGCTCCAGTCCCATTTTTATTTTTTTCGTCCTTGTTATGGCTATCGATACAAAGAGGGGTGCCTCTTTGTATGTCATTTGTATTGAGGATGAGACTTGAGGCAATGGAGTGAGCAAGAGTTCTGGGCACAAACCCAGGTGGACAATTCTCCGTAAACGATTTTGTCCCGAGTAAACTAATAAAATTAACAATGATAAATAGCATGCTGCTGCATTAATCCCTACCTATAATAGTACAGTGAATGAGATAGCTTAGTTATTTTTTTTTTAGCTTAAAAAAACTGTCTAAACTATGTTACTTACCAACAGAAGGAGTTTTTATGAAAGAAGTCGTTATCGTCGGAGTGTCTCGAACCCCTATCGGAGCTTTTCAGGGAGCGTTAGCCTCCGTTTCAGCCCCTAAGCTTGGATCTATTGCAATTGAGGGTGCCTTGAAAAAAGCCATGCTTTCTCCTGATTTAGTTTCAGAGGTCATTATGGGAAATGTTTTGACAGCAGGAGAGGGACAGGCTCCAGCTAGGCAAGCTGCAATTTATGCCGGTATTCCAAAGTCAGTTCCAGCACTCACTGTAAATAAGGTTTGTGGGAGTGGAATGAAAGCTATCATGTTAGGAACTCAGTCCATTTTATTGGGCGATAGCGAAGTGGTCGTAACAGGTGGGATGGAAAACATGAGCCAAGCTCCTTATTTGGTTCAAGGAGTCAGGTCAGGTTTTAGGATGGGGCATCAGTCTTTTATTGATTCGATGATTTTGGATGGGCTTTGGGATCCGTACAATAATCAACACATGGGAAATTGCGCAGAGCTTTGTGCTCGAGAGAAATCTTTTTCCAGAAAAGAACAAGACGATTATTCTATCGAAAGTTTTAGAAGGGCCCAGTGGGCGCAAAAAGAAGGCAAGTTTAAACCGGAAATTTCGCCTGTTTTAGTAGAGAGCCGAAAAGGAGATGGCACATTAGTGGAGCACGACGAAGGACCCAGTCGCCTAAGTCTCGATAAAATTTCTTCTTTAAAGCCAGTTTTTGATAAACAAGGTTCCGTGACTGCTGCAAATGCTTCTACGATCAATGATGGTGCTTCGAGTGTTATTTTGATGTCATCAGACCGCGCTAAGGCGTTGGGCATAAAGCCACTGGCTAAGCTTATTTCCTATGGCGGATTTGCTCAAGACCCGCAGTGGTTTACAACAGCTCCGGCAGAGGCAATGCGGAGGGCTATGAAAAAAGCAGATTGGAATGTCAAAGACATAGATCTTTTTGAAGTCAACGAAGCTTTTGCTGTAGTGGCTCTCACGACTCAAAAAGAACTTGAAATCCCTAGCTCCAAATACAATGTTTGGGGAGGAGCCATTTCGCTTGGGCATCCTATTGGAAGCAGCGGGGCAAGAATTGTGGTGACTCTCATTTCAGCTTTGCAAGATAAAAATCTAAAACGTGGAGTCGCTGGGATTTGTATTGGTGGTGGAGAAGCTACGGCTCTCTGCATTGAGCTTTTGTAAAGGGAGCCCCCGTGAATAAAACTGTAACTGATGCAAAAGTGGCCACACAAGACATTCCAGATGGTGCGATCTTAGCTCTCGGTGGATTTGGCCTCTGTGGGATTCCAGAAAACTGTATTCTAGCACTTGTAGAAAAAGGCATCAAAAATCTCACCTGTATTTCGAACAATGCTGGAGTTGACGATTTTGGAATTGGACTCATGCTTCAGAAGCGCCAAGTGAAAAAAATGATTTCTAGTTATGTTGGAGAAAATAAACTTTTCGAATCTCTTGTTTTATCTGGTGAGTTAGAAGTCGAACTCACGCCGCAAGGGACGCTAGCCGAAAAACTAAGAGCGGCAGGAGCGGGGATCCCTGCCTTTTATACCCCAACAGGAGTAGGAACCCTTATTGCTCAAGGCAAAGAGGAGAGAGAGTTTGAGGGCCGTAGGTATATTTTAGAACGTGCACTCAAAGCAGACTTTTCGCTAGTTAAAGCTTGGAGAGGGGATTCCATGGGGAATTTAGTTTTTCGAAAAACGGCGCGCAATTTTAATCCCATGATTGCCACTGCCGGAAAAATTACAATTGCCGAGGTAGAAGAGCTTGTCCCCGTGGGCACGATTGATCCTGATACGGTTCATGTGCCAGGAATTTATGTGGATCGGATTTTTCAGGGTAGAAACTATCAGAAGCGAATTGAAAAGCGCACTCTTTCCCAGGTGAGGCCCTAATGGCACTCACTCGTGAGCAAATTGCACAGAGAATTGCCCAGGAATTAAAAGACGGCTATTACGTCAATCTTGGAATTGGGATTCCCACTCTTGTTTCTAATTACATTCCCAAGGGCATGTCAGTCATTTTTCAAAGTGAAAATGGAATACTGGGTATGGGTCCTTATCCCCGAGAGAGCGAAGTGGATCCTGATCTCATCAATGCTGGAAAAGAAACTGTGACGATGATTCCGGGAGCGGCTATTTTTTCGAGTGCAGATTCTTTTGCAATGATTCGTGGGGGGCACGTGGACCTCACGGTTTTAGGTGCAATGGAAGTAGACGAGCAGGGAGATTTAGCCAATTGGATGGTTCCTGGAAAAATGGTTAAGGGCATGGGTGGAGCCATGGACTTGGTGGCTGGATCAAAAAATGTGATCATAGCGATGCAACATGTGGCCAAAGATGGCTCGAGCAAGATTTTGAAAAAATGCACATTACCATTAACGGGAGTGGGTGTCGTGAAAAAAGTAGTGACTGAGTTAGCCGTTCTAGAGTGGACACGTGAGGGATTTTTTTTGAGAGAGCGAGCACCCGGAGTGAGTGTTGAGGCCATTAAAAAAGCTACCGCCGCAGCATTGCACGTGCCAAACGCTGTGCCTGAGATGCGCGTTTAAAAAAATGGGGCTTCAGGAAACTGATAGCATTCCCCCGACCTGAAATTTCCAATTGTTATAGTAAGGAAGACTGAAAATTTTGATGGCTTCGGACCGAGTCAACTTTCGGCTAACTTTCACATTCGAGCACCCAGAGAAAGTGGGATAGTGATTTCCGGTAATTTTGAAACTGACGTTGACAACAAATTATATTTTGCCAGAAAGCATTTAGAAAGAATGCAATCCTGTATGCCTGAGATATAAAAATCAGCTCCAGATGATGGAAAAAGCAAAAGCGATCCAGCAGACACAAAATAATGCTGCAACTTAGTTAGACAATAAATAATGACCTCTAGAGATTATATTTTTCTAGAGGTTTTTATTTGTATGTGAGCCAAAATTTGATTTGTCTGATTCGCCATGCGAAGTAATGTCTATGTTCTTTAATGAAAGCGGTTAAGTTCGCTTAATATTTATAACTATTTTTTTAAAAATAATCCTATTTTTATGCATTATTTTGTTGATTTTATGACTTTTTTGAGAGATAGATCTTCTTGTTTTTGATTTAAGAAAACAAGTACATGTTTTCTTAAAAAAGAACTTTAGGAGAATATAAAAATGCTTAACTTAAATCTAAAATCTTTGTCCGACTCTGACCTTCTTGTCCAAACTAACGATGTGGTAGCCAAAGAAAGAGAAATCACGAATCTCGTTTTAGATCACCTCCGAGAAGTGGAGAAAAGATACCTTTATGCAAAACTTGGCTTTAGCAGCATGTTTGAGTATTGCACAAAGCACCTCAAATACTGCAACGCCAGTGCTCAGCTTAGAATAGACGCCATGAGACTTTCCAATGAATTACCTGAAATAAAAGAGTCTTTAGAAAATGGGACCTTAAATCTCTCAGTCATTGGGACCGTGCAGAAGTTTATCAGGCATGAGAAATCTAAAAATAAGAAAAAGTTTAGCACACAAGAAAAGAGAGCTTTAATCAAGGAAGTCGAAGATAAGTCAAAGTGTCAGGTAGAGCAGTTTTTTATAGGTCTTTCTCCTGAGTTTATTCCACATGAAAAAAAGAGAGTGCTCAGTCCAACGCAGACAGAGATTAAGTTTGTAGCCGATCCAGAAATTTTAGAGCTGATGGACCAGATGAAGTGCAAGCTCATTCAAAAAGGCAATAGTGACCCCAGCTATACTGATATTTTTAGAGAAGCACTCAAGAAGGCATTGAAAGTTAAAGCAAAAGCCACTTCGCCAAGAGAACCAAGAGAACCAAAAGAAGCAGAAACTCCTACTTCGCCTGGCGAAGTAACTCAGGCTCAAAAACAGTTCTCAAGAAATGAAACATGGGTCCTCGAAAAAAAACGGCCTTATATTCCTGTTTCGATTCGTAACGAAGTATCAAAAAAATCTCAAGACCAATGCACCTACATTTCACC
>CAZBEI010000055.1:0-20484 GCA_964490895.1 uncultured Bdellovibrio sp.
TTGAGCTTATAAAATTCCCGCATGAAATTCTTTTACTAATGGATCAGAGACAATGGAGCGCGTGTCCCAACCTTCCAGAAAGAGTCCTGCGGAAGTCCTCACTCGGCTGAGTGCGACGTATGCCTGTCCAGGCTCCCAAAGCCTGCGCAAATCCACCCATGCTTGATCGAGCGTTGTTCCCTGTGCTTTATGGATGGTAAACGCCCACGCTAAAGTTACAGGAAAGTTTTCGGCCGTCACGACCGGTTTACCTTCTGCGTCGAGTAAGGTAAATATCACTTTTTTCACTTCAACTTCGCGCTTGTTTAAAAGTTTGATCCAAAGGCACTCGTCACTGATTTTCTCAACATGCCCAAGGCTTCCGTTTACCCAGCGTCCCTCTGGGTCATTTTGGCGAATCATCACCAATGCGCTTTTTTTGAGTTGAATCACATCTGGAATGGGAGAGTTTTTTTTGAATTTTTCAATCTCCTGTTCTTTGCCTATAAAAACAGTGTAAAAAATCTGAAGAGGGGTTTTAATTTTTTCCAAATGGGAAAGATTGTATCTCTCTACATCATCTTTTCTTGGGAGTAATCGCGTTCCAGAAAAGTCTAGATCCATCTTTTGCATCCGGCTATTGAGAAATTCTGCAACAGAGTGAGAAACAATTCCTTCGCGAACAGAACTGAGAATTTCTAAAAATTTCCGATCTTGCGACCTCATGATTTCAGTGAGAACGACAGATCTAAAGCCACTCTGTTTCCAGGCCGGTTCTAAAAATGCCCATTCTTTTTTTGTTCCATAAGGGTTTACAGGAGGAAGTTGAGAAAAATCTCCGACCGCAATCACTCGAATCCCGCCCCAGGGACGAATATTGCCGCGTGCTTTTCTTGCGATTGTTTCAGCCGCGCGCAGAGTGGGGCCTGAAATCATTGACACTTCGTCTAAGACAATCCCTTCTGTTTTTTTAAGCCTCTTCATTAGGCGCTTATTCTTGATGGCTCGTTCCACGGTAGTTTCTACTCCACCTTCTAAAATCCCAAGACCAAAAAAACTGTGAAAGGTACGTCCGCCAATCAGAATAGCAGCAGCACCGGTGCTTGCTAAGGTTGGAAAAGTTTTTCGATCTCGATCTCGAAGAAATTCTCTGAGCAAAAAACTCTTTCCAGAACCTGCTGCACCCGTCAAAAATACATTGTCAACACCCTTTAGAATCTCAAGTGCGCGGTTTTGGGAGGGGCTCAAAGAGGGTGGGCCAGAAGTGAAGTTAGAAGGGAGGGTCATCGAAAAAGATATAGCGAGATTTGCTTTGGCTGTCTACAGGGTTTGTATTTGAATGTCTCCCAATTTGGGTTAGTATTTTTTCCCATTAGTGATTTAACCTTAGTTTTAAAGGGAGATATTTATGTCCACTCATTTGCGTTCACGGTTTTTTTGTATGAGTATTGCTCTAGGCATTGGACTTTCGAGTCTTTGCACGGCAGAAACGTCTTCTCAGCCCAAAAAAGCATTTAACCCTGACATCAGCGCGAACTTTCTGGGGCTTTTGCAAAGAGGAACAGGACTTTCTGGGGATCCCACTCAAGTTGTACACAATGGGTTATCTCTTCAGGAGGCTGAGCTGCAGTTTACTTCGGATGTAGATCCTTATTTTAAGGCAGTCGCGCTTTTTTCGGTCACTCAAGAGGCTGGGAAAGTCGGATTTGGAATTGACCCAGAAGAAGTTTTTCTCGAAACCTTAACGATTCCGTCTCTCACCATTCGGGCTGGAAAGTTTAAAATGGCATTGGGAAAACACAACCAGCTCCACACCCATGCCTTTCCATTTTTAGATGCTCCTCTCATTCATAAAACGCTTTTAGGTGACGAGGGCCTCAATGAGGTTGGAGTTTCAGCGGCTCTGCTTATTCCTGTAAATTGGTATTCTGAGCTTATTTTGCAGGGATTTAGCCTTTCTCACAATGATTTTTATAACAGCTCCAATTCTGGAGATGTGGGTGCATTGGCGCGGCTCAAAAATCTATTGGATTTAAGCGACGACCTCACCTTGGAGTTGGGATTTTCTGAAACTGCTGGGAAAAATCAATTCAATAGTACAAGCTCAGTTTTTGGGGCAGATCTCACTTTTAAGTGGAGACCTGCAGTGGGGGGCAAATATCACGCTCTTGTTTGGTCGACAGAGTACTTAAGTGGCAATCGCCCAGGCAGCTTTGTAGAAAAGCTAGGGGGCTTGGCTACCTGGCTACAGTATCAATTTGATGAGCGCTGGTGGATCGAGGGGCGTTTTGAGTCTGTAGGCTTTCCTCGAAGTGCAGGGGTGTCTGAAAACAAACAAAGTGCTTTGATTGGTTTTTTCCCGTCTGAGTTTTCAGGTTTGAGACTCCAATATGACCATCACAGCACTCAAGGAATCGAAAAAGGAGATCACACGATTGCTTTCCAATACAATATCAGCATTGGCGCTCATCCTGCGCATGCTTATTAAGGAGCTGTTATGATTAAAAAAATATTTTTAGCCGTATTTTTTTTAGGAAGTTTCTCTGTCTCTAATTTATGGGCAAAACTCCGAGTGGTCACTACAGTCCCTGATTTGCAAGCCATTGCTCAAGAAGTGGGTGGCCCTTTTGTTGACGTTGATTGTATTGCCAAAGGCACTCAAGATCCTCATTTTATCGAAGCGAAACCCTCTTTTATGCTCAAGTCCAATCGAGCTGATTTGCTCATCTCCATTGGACTTGATCTAGAAATCGGATGGCTCCCGAGCATCATTCAGGGTGCTAGAAATCCTAAAATCAATCCTGGGCAAATAGGTTACCTCGAAGTGGGCCCCCTGGTAAAACCTCTCGAAGTTCCGGTGGGAACTATCACGCGTGCACAGGGGGATGTGCATCCCTTTGGAAATCCCCATGTGACTTTAGATCCAATCCGTGCTGGTGAGATTGCAACCCATATTGCCACACGATTGGGAGAATTAGACTCTGAGCATAAGGGTGCGTTTCTTCGGAATGCAAAAACATTGCAGGCCAGGCTTGAGCAAAAAGTAAAGCAGTGGAAATTAAAAATAGAAAAGTCACAAGTCAAGAAAATCGTGACTTATCATAAAACTCTGACTTATTTTTTGGATCGATTTAATATTAAAAATCCAGCCATTCTCGAACCCAAGCCCGGCATCCCGCCTACCAGTGGCCATATCATGGAGGTCATAAAAATGATCCGCAACGAAAAAATCTCTTTGATTTTAGTAGAAAATTTCTTTGATTCAACAGTCACTCTTAAAATTAAGGAGGGGATCCCAGAGCTACGTACAGCGACAGTTCCAGTTGGAGTACAGGGGGCGCCTGGGATCAAGACAATTGATGATGTCTATGAAAACCTTGTAAAAGAGATTTGCGGCCCTAAAATCCAACTCTAAAAGCAAGAGTCGCGCCATATTTATAAGTCCGACTGCTGGGTTCTCTTATTCCCATTGGATCTCCATTTTTATTTGTTACGGAGCTGCCATCAATCAAATACAGAGGAGCCCAGTTACTTTGGCCAATGGCAGAGTACTCAAATTCCGGTGTAAGGCTGAGCTCAGTTTTTGGGCTGAGAGAAAAAACAAGCGGGAGTTGAGCCTTAAACCCTAACTTGCTTCCGAGAGACATTTCAGCATCCATCTCATTGGGGTGAATATCTGAATTATAAACATAAATATTTCCGAGAAAGGTAGGTCTTATAGACAAATCTAAATTCCAGCTGAATTTAGAATTTACTTCGTTTTCAAACCTCACTCCAACAGGAATATAATTCCACGAATAAATCTCTCGATAGTCGCCCTTGCCACCTTGTCCATCTCCCCGGTGCCATCGATGGTAGCCCAATCCCAAATAACCTAAGAGATGCGAACGGCTCGAAAAAGTTTTGAGACGTACTCCAAATTGGGTTTCTATTTCTAAAAAACTATTCCCATTTTGTTCTTTTGTAAGATCTCCTGCATATTTTCCACTGGAGTCTTGCAAGGCTCCATCATAAATCACACTCCCGAAAGAATAACTGAGTTTGGCTAAAGAATAGCCTGCAGCCTGAGAGAATAAAGATTTGTACTCCAACTCCAAAGTGGGCAAATTCCCTCGATCTATGCTTTTAGCCGGGAGTGTCCACTCTTCCTGATAGTTAAAATGATGGTAATTTAATCCTAATTGAATGGACCTTCGAAAAGGTTCCGGGCGCATGTTATATTCTGAATATTCCTCAGCCTGTGCGCAGAGACTAAATACAATTAAACCTAAAACAAGGGGATTTTTTAAAAACACTCTCTCACTCCATTTCGCCCCCCTCTTTATTTCTCCCCCCAAAAAAGGGGTAACATAACATACCAAAGACATTTAAACAATATTTTAAATAAACAATGTGGATTTTATTAAAAAGCCGTCTCTGGAGTGATAGGGCCTTTGCTAGCACTAGAGAAAATAAATGTATATTGTTAAATCTCGATTTTAAAAACCTGAGTGCTTTTATCGGTTTGCATGGCGAAGCAGTCTCATTAGTGGTAGAAAGCGCAAATGAGACAAAACAATAGACTGGTGCTCAGAGATTTGGGTTACTGGGTAAAACTGGGCTGTACCTCGAAAGAAATTCGAAAGCCTCAAGAAGTTCGATTGACCTTTGAGCTCCAGTTTCCGAAGCGCCCTCTCGCCTGTAAGACGGATCGTTTGGAAGATACCATTTGCTATGACCATTTGGGCCAGCTTATTGCGGCCTCACTGAAAGGCAAGAGTTTTCGGACGATCGAATACCTTGCCTTTTATTTTTTTAAGTTATTGCGTAAGGAAATCCCGCGCTCCATTAAACTCAAAGTAACTCTCCACAAAGTTAATCCACCGATGGCGCATCTCAAGGGAGGTTCTTTTTTTACCACAGGAGATTTGTGTGAGTAAAATTTACTTAGGCTTGGGTTCAAATCTGGGCCCCCGCCATGAGATGATCGAAAAGGCACTCCAGCTGCTTCAAGAGGTTTTGCCTGAACAGAAATTAAAAATTTCTCCCCTTTACGAAACGCCAGCTCTGCTTTTGGAGAGTGCTGATCCAAGTTGGAATAAACCTTTTCTAAATCTTGTGGTACAGGGAGTTTGCCGAGAAGTACCCCATGCGCTACTCCAAAAAATAAAGAAAATTGAAAAGCAATTGGGCCGAACTAGCAAAGAGTGTTTTTCTCCACGCACAATTGATATCGACATTTTAATTTGGGAGGGTGTCTCAATCACTTCGAAAGATTTGAGTATTCCCCATCCTTCACTCAAGAACCGTGCATTTGTTTTAGATCCCCTCAAAGACCTTGAGCCTCGTTATATGCAAATGGCTCGTTTGCATCCCCAGCATTCGCCCCTTTGGATGGGGATCTTAAACGTAACTCCGGATTCTTTTTCGGATGGGGGGAAGTTTTTAGATTTACGAGAAATCGATCGTTATTTAGTCGAAATTGAAAATCATGTTGGAGTGATTGATGTTGGGGCAGAATCAACTCGCCCTGGAGCAACATCTTTGACGGCAGAAGAAGAATGGACCAGGCTCGAAGGTGTTCTTAAACATTTGCAAAAAAGATATTTCAATCGTTTGCTCAAGCCTTTGATCAGTGTGGATACTCGCCACTCCGAAGTGGCCAAAGCAGCTCTAGAGCTTGGTGTTGATATGATCAATGACGTCAGTGGATTCTCTGATTTGAGAATGGGAGATGTTTTAAAGAAAAATCCTTGTCAGTATGTTTTGATGCACAGTCTTTGCGTTCCTGCAGATCCACAATTAGTGTTGCCCGCTGAGACCCCTACGATAGATCAGATCGTCTGTTGGTTTAAAATAAAATTAAAAAAGTTAGAAGAACATGGCATATTCTCAGAGCGTGTTATTTTAGATCCTGGCATTGGGTTCGGAAAAACAGGACTTCAGTCTCTAGAAATACTTCGCAATATAAAGGCTTTGAATGTTTTTCCGTGTCGAGTGCTTGTAGGACATTCGAGAAAGTCTTTGATCAAAGATTTTTCGCCTGTTTCTGTACTTGAGCGTGATGTAGAGAGCATCGGGATGTCTTTGAATTTAGCGCAAAAAGGAGTGGATCTATTGCGTGTCCACAATCCAATGGCCCATATTCGAGCATTTCGTGCCTCAAACCACCTCAATCAGGGTGTTATATGATAAGTCCCGGTTTTTCTGTACATCCCATTCGTACCGAGATTTTTAAACTCAAAGACAATCTCCACGATTTTATTGTTAAAAGTTTAGGTCAGGAGAAGCTCTTTGAAACAGATGTCTTCGTAGTCACTTCAAAAATTGTAAGCCTTTCGGAGAATAGAGTGGTCTCTCGCGACAGTATTGACAAAAAGGAGCTGGTACAAAAAGAGGCGGATTTTTATCTTGGCGAAATAGGCTATGGTTGCCACCTGACTGTAAAGCATGGGCTAATGATCCCTTCTGCTGGGATTGACGAGTCCAATGCCTCTGGCGATTTTTATATTTTGTATCCAGAAAATCCTTTTGAGAGTGCAAAAAAACTTTGGGAGTCTTTGCGAATGCACTACCGCATCAAAAACTTAGGGGTGGTGATCACAGATTCCCACACTACGCCGATGAGAAAAGGAGTGACTGGGATCTCACTTGCGCACTGGGGTATCAAAGGTGTTCAAAATTTCGTTGGAAAAAAAGACCTCTTTGGGAGAACACTGCAAATGACTCAAGTCAATGCAGTCGATGCTCTAGCTGCAGCTTCTGTTTTTGCAATGGGAGAGGCGGCCGAAAAAATTCCCTTAGCATTGGTCAGAAATGCCACTGTGGAGTTTGTGAGCGATACGGATCAGGAAGAATGCAAGATTGCTTTAGAGAAGGATCTGTATTACCCACTTCTGAAAGGGTTTTTGCTGATTTGATTTCAATATCCACTAAGCTGAAAACTCTTACTCTACTGCGCCTAGAATTTGCGAGTCATAAGAAAGCATTTTAATATCCGGGTCTTTTGTCTTTAGCCAAAAAAATGTGGCTACATGGATGGCATCGAGTGATCTCAATTGAGTTTGTGGAGCAATCTTGTCTGCCAGATCACAAATTTCTTTTGTGATTTCTATAAAGTCAAATTTTGGCCAAAAGTGTTTTAAATTATAGGCTAACTCAGTCTTTATTTTTTCTCCATGGAGTTTATTGTTTAAGGCTACTCTGAGAATACTTCGTTCGGTTTCCACTCTCAGCAATCTTGAAGAAAAAATGCGATCTGATTTTTTTATTTTTTCAAACGTTTCTTCATAGTTTTTTTCTTGGAAAAGAACTCTTAAGAGGGCAGAGGTTTCGATAAAGAGTGAGTTCAACGGGTATCTTTCCTAAGGGAGTCTAAAATTTCTTTGGCGGTGGAATCTAAAGGATAACTCAAAGCTTTCGGCGTGGGCCAGTGATTCGAGTCGTCTGTTCTAAGACTGATTTCGCCTTTTTCGGATGCAGCCTCAAGTTCTGCTTCAAGCTTGGATGGAGGTGGACTTTGGCGGTGAGCTGGCCTGAGCTCGGCCACGACTTCGTCTCTTTCAGTCACTAAAACAATCACTCCTGTTTTTACCAAGCGCAGGTACTCGCTCAACTTATTTTTTAATATTTTTACACCTACGACCTTCATTTTTGTATAGTAGCTACTGGTAGCTACTATGTCAAGAATAAAATCAGCTCACCGCCTATGGGTAGAGAGGGTTAGAAGATTCCCTCTTGTAAAAAAGCTAGGATCCTGAAAAAGATAAAAGTTGGAAAGAGTTTTTGTTATCCTCTCGGACGCAGTTGTCAGAGGATTTTCCAGGCAAAATTGAAGAACTTCCCTACGATGAATCCCATATTCAGTTTGAATCAAAAGATAAAAAATGAAATTTTTATTGGATACAGATATCTTTTATTTTGCCCCGATTCGATGCACTTTGACCATGTTTGTGGTTCCGCGTTTTAAAGTGGGCACTCCCGCGGTGACGACGATCAGGTCTTCGACTTGGGCCCATCCTTCGCTCACTAAGACTTTTTCGATGAGTGAAAATAAATCATCAGTATTTACTAATTTTGGAATGAGAACTCCTCTCACTCCCCAATAAAAAGCAAGTTGTCTTAATATTTTTTCATTTTGAGTGATGGCTAAAATTGCTTTCCGAGGACGAAATTTTGAAAGGACTTTGGCCGCCATCCCAGAGTGAGTGACGCATGCAATGGCTACCGCTCCGACATGCTCGGCAATTCGAGAGGCGCTAAATTCGATGGATTCTACAACCGAGCCAGGTTTTGGGAGGATCGCACGAGATGGGCCTGTAGAAAATTCGCGCGATCTTTCTGCTTCTAAAATAATCTGGTTCATTGTTCTCACGGCTTCGGTGGGGTATTTCCCGGAGGCAGTTTCTGCGGATAACATGACGGCATCTGTCCCATCAAAAACAGCATTGGCCACATCGCTTGCTTCTGCACGTGTCGGAGTAGGGCAGGCGATCATCGATTCGAGCATTTGAGTGGCTGTGATGACCGGCACTCCTTTTTTATTGCAGGCATGAATTAATTTTTTTTGAATGGTAGGAACTCGTGCTGCACCTAATTCCACAGCCATATCTCCTCGTGCAATGAGCAAACCATCTGCCACTTCGAGAATTGAATCTTGATTTTCGATGGCTTCTTCTCTTTCCATCTTGGCAATGAGCAGGGGTGGGTTTTCGGTTATTTTTTGAATTTTCTTTCGGAGCTGTAAAATATCTTCGTCGCTTCTGACAAAAGAGAGTGCAACTGCGTCTACCCCCATCCAGAGTCCTGCTTTTAAATCGGCCAAGTCTTTTTCAGTGACGCACGGAATAGAAAGGGGAGTGCCTGGGAGGTTCATCCCTTTATGATCGGTCAGCTTTCCGCCATTTTCGACTTCGGCTGTGATCTCAGGTGGAGAAACGCTCGTGACTTGGGTCGAAATCTTTCCGTCATCAAAAAGAATACGAGCTCCTTTTTGAACGTCCTTCGAAATCGCTTCCGCAATTTCTCGAGATACAGGGATACAGATTTTTCCTTTGGTTTTGGGTTCTAGTCCTTCTGGATAAAGTAAAATTTTGTCTCCTGATTTAAGCTCTATGCTTCCATTGGGCAATAGTCCTACGCGAAGTTTTGGGCCTTGTAAATCTTGCAAAATTGCCACTGGCTTTTTAGCTTTGAGAGAGGCCTCTCGCACTTTTTGAAAGAGTTGTTTATGAAATCCATGATCCCCATGGCTAAAATTAAGTCTGGCAATATCCATGCCTTCTTGAATGAGAGAGGTGATCATTGGACTGTTATTCGAAGACGGGCCTAAAGTACACACGATTTTGACTTTTCGAGTTGCAGCAGTTGTAAACATGGATTACATCCTCTCGGGCAATGGAATTCCTAAAAGCGAAAGTCCATGGGTTAAAATTCGACGTGTGGACTCTACTAGCATCAGTCTGGCTTGTGTGAGCTTTTCGGCTTGTCCGAGCACGTGGCATTCTCGGTAAAACGCCCCATAAACTCGGGTGAGGTCGATCAAATAATGTGCAAGTTGGCTCGCTTTCGAAAACTCCAGCGCGCGCTCCAAATGAAGCGGAAAACGCCCCAAGATTTTAACCAAATTTATTTCTTCTGGAGCTTTGAGCAAAGAAATAAGTTCAGGATGAAAGCAAATGGGTGCTTTCAATTCTCCGCTTTCTTTCGCTTTTCTCAAAATGCTTTGGCATCTCGTGTGTGCGTATTGTAAGTAAGGTCCTGTTTCGCCTTCAAAGTCCACGACCCTTTCGACGTCAAACTCCACATCTTTTGTGGGATCCGTGTGGAGATCAAAAAAGAGCAATGCGCCGACTGCAATTTTTTCAGAAATTTCTTCGAGTTCATTCGCCGTAAATGAGTGAGTACGGTTTTCCATGAGCTCTCTCACTTTACTTTGGGTGAGCGTGAGGACCTCCTCTAAAGTCACAAAGTTTCCTTTTCGTGTTGACATTTTGGCGTCTTTGAATCGGTAGATTCCGGTGGGGATGTGCTCGCAAAGTGCTCCCCAGCTGTGTCCCATTTTTTTTAGAACCCCAAAAATTTGCTGAAAATGCAGCTTTTGATCAGCTCCTACAAGGTAACTCATGCGTTCGAAGTGAAATTTTTCGTAGCGATAGATCGCAGCAGCCACATCTCTGGTGGCATAAATAGTTGCTCCGTCTTTCTTTTGCAAAATGCAAGGGGTGAGTTCTTTTCCCTGTTCGTCGGTGAGTGGAACAATCCAGGCGCCTTCGCTTTCTACTAAAATACCCTTTTTTTTCAGAGAATCGAGAAGCGGAGTCAATAAATTTTTGTAAAAACTCTCTCCCCAAGTATAGTCAAATTTCACATTAAATTTTTGATAGAGGCGATCAAAGTCAGCGCTTGCGATATCCACACATTTTTTCCAAAGTGCAGTGATTTTAGAGTCCCCCTCTTCGAGTTTTTTGAAAGCCGCACGAGCTCTATCTTCGAGGGTTGGATCGGTTTCTGCCGCTTTGTGAAATTTAACATAGATCTCTACCAAATCGTGAACAGTGGGATGGGCGGGGAGGTCTTTTGCGTATTGGTCAAAGGCAATGACGAGTTTTCCGAACTGAGTGCCCCAGTCTCCAAGGTGATTGATAGAGGTAACTTTGAATCCTCTAAATTTCCCGATCCGATCCAGCGCTGCACCCAAAGCAGTGGTGCGGAGGTGATAAATATTAAAAGCTTTCATGATATTGGGGGAGCTATACTCTAAAACCCAAACTCCACGTGAAGCTGGAGCAAGCGAACCATAATGTCCTAAATTCTCTCCTTCCAAAATATCTTTGAGGATTTCTGTGAAGGTAGTCTCCGCTTGGATTTTAAAATTGAGATAAGCCCCTTGAGAAAAAATCTCAATCGTTTTAGGTAGACTTTTTTGAAGTTCGTCTCTCAAATCATTTGCAATTTGTGTCGGATTTTTCTTTTGTTCTTTGGCTAACCTAAAACACGGAAATCCAAAGTCTCCCAAGGAGGGCTCAGGTGGGATTTCTAATTCTTTAGGATCAATGGGCCTTTTGAGGCTTTTGCTGAGCAGGGCTAGGATTTGTCTTTCGAAGCGTTCCATCTTTGAAAGTAAATTTAGCACTAACTTAAAAATTAGACTATTTCGAAAGATTACAAGACTTTTTTGGGCTGGTATTTTTAGGGCCGTCTTCTCAAAGTGCCCAGTGGGCAGAATTTTTCTGTCAATTCTCGCGAGTACACACCGATAAGTCACTAGAGAAGTAGGGTAAAAAACGTGCAAAAGAAGAAAAAACTATTTTTTATAGGAGGACTCACACTGGCTGGGGCTTGTGTAGTGTTGGTTTTTATCTATGCAGGGCCTCATCTTTGGTTTGCCCTCCAGAGGGTTTTGCACTTTAAAACGCCTTCTCTCGTACAGACTTTCGAAGAAGCACTCAAGAGTATCCAATATAAGGTAGACGAACTTCATCGGGCTGACGCGGACAATCATAAATTAAGATTAGAAGTTGCTAATTTGAAGCTCCAATTGGAAAAAGACCATTTTCAAAAAAATACTGATCAAGCCGCCAAGACTTCGAGTGCGTTAGGTCCAATGCTGCAAAGCCAAACTGGATCGCAGATTGGGAGGACTTTGGCTCAAATTTCTTTTCGCCCGCCTCAAAATCTCCTCCCCCATCAACTTTACACTTTGGGTCTGACATATTTCAAAGCTCATGAAGACGAAAAAGCAGCCGTGATTTTTACAACTTTGACAACTCTCAAAGACAATGATGCCTATCAAAATCCAAAAGACCTTCTTATGACAGGAGTGGCTTGGTACAAGATCGATCACTTTCAGTTGGCCGACTCTTATTTCGAACATGTTTTACAGTTTAAAGAAACATCAGAAAGTTTGCCTTATCAGGCTCAGGCCAGACTTTGGAGAGCTTTGGTAGCTGAAAAGGAAAAAAAGCACCTCAAGGCTCAATATTGGCTTTTAGATTTAGTGGATCACCACCCCCAAGCAAAAGAGACAGCATGGGTTAATTCTAAGAAGGAGGCAAAATAAATTGATGGGGCTCTTCGTTGTACTGTATCTTAGCCTGCTTTCGCATGCAGCAGAGCCTGAGCTGTCAGACTCTCAGGTCTGTGCTGTTCTAAAGGGGTTTGGAGGGAATTTAGAAATTCTAAATTCTACAAGAACAAGTTTAAAAGAAGTCGCTTTGAACACTCCTGTTGAGTGTGGAAGTTGGATAACAGTGTCGAAAGGTTGGGCCAAGTTTTTGCATCGAGATGGATACGAATTTCAGGTTGGAAAGTGGAGTTTTATCCAGCTTCAAGATCCAAAAAGCTTTGGAGAAGCTATCTTATTATTTAGAGGTCTAATGCTAGCCAATATAGATGAGGGCAAAGGAACCTTAAAAGTGCTTACCGCTAATGCAAGAGCTCATATGCTAGTAGGCAAGAGCATCCTCATCTATCAGCAGAAAAATGAAGAGACAGAATTAATTGCTCTAGAAAATTCTGCCATGATCGAAAACAGATTTCAGATCTCAAGGCCCATTTTAGTGAAGGAGGGAGAAGTTTCTACCTTAAACTTTAAAGTAAAACGCCTGGTTCCCTCACTGCCTAAGGCTGTGGCTTTGGCCTCAGCAAAAGAAAAGTTTTTTGAGCTTTCGATCGAAGAAGGCGATCAGTTCTGGTTTTTAAAACATATTTTAAAAAGACAAGAAAGAAAATTTGCCTCCAGTCTTTTAGAGCCTAGGGCAAACCGAAAAATCGCGAGTAGTCACTCGTACATCAGGCATCCCTCTTTGAACGAAGACGAAAAAGCAATGATCCATCACATGGTGCGGAAAAATGTCGCGTCAGACGCATCTGGGGAGAAAATGTTGTTTCCAGAAAAAGCAGCTCGTCAGGCTCGTTCTATACAAGTTCAGGTTCAAGAGATGCAGGACCAAGTTCTTAGCAAAGAAGAGCTTGTGGAGCGGAAACATTTGATTGAGGAGTTGTCTCAGATTCAGGCAGAGTAGCAGGCCAGTACTGAGGGTCACGGAGGATTTATGATGAAATGGATTTTTATACTTTACTTCAGTCTCACTCCAAACTCATGGGCGGGTGCCTTTGAGTTTGCCTCGGGGTTTTCGTACTCGAGAAGTTTTTATTCTGAGGATAGTTTTAATTGGACTAAACGTTTGGGTCTTTCTTTGGGCTATCATTTTTCAGATTTGTCGGAAGTGGAGTTTGCTTTTCAGGATATTCTCGAAAGAACTGTGATTTCTGGCTTTGAAGACACCACTTTCCATGATCGGATTTATAGCATGAGTTGGGTGCAAAATTTGCTCGCAAAGAGTGCGGCTATACAGCCCTATTTTAAGTTGGGTGTAGGGCAGCTCAACCGGGATGCCAGTGGAAATTATTTAGGATTTATTTCTCCACCCGCACGAGTGGATTCGATTACGGGAGTTCTGGGTGCAGGATTTAGGCTTTATCTTACTAAAACTTTTGCTTTTCGTGTGGAAGCCACCAGCTATTTGGCAAAGGGAAGCATTCGAGGTTGGAAAAATAATGTCGTTGTTAATTTTGGACTTTCGCTTTTTTTCTAAAGGGATCCTTCTTCTATTATGCCTCCTGAATTTAACGGCATGTGGAACAATTCGCTATCTTTTTCAAGCGGGTCAAGGTCAGTGGGCTCTCTCCAATCATGCAAGGCCGATCGATGAAGTTTTGAAGGACGAAAAAGCATCTCCCTTTACACGCCAATTGTTATCTCAAGTGGATTCGATTAAAAAATTTGGAGAAGAATATGGGCTAAGGCCCACAAAAAATTACAAAGATTATGTCGAGTTAGATCGGCCCTATGTGGTTTGGGTGGTGAGTGCTTGCGAATCTCTCAAATTTAATCCAAAGGAGTGGCGTTTCCCATTGCTTGGAAGTTTTACTTATTTGGGTTGGTTTGACAAAGATGCGGCACAAGATTTTGGAGAAGAGCTCAAGCTTCAGGGCTGGGATGTGTATGTGAGAGGAGCTGGAGCTTATTCAACTCTGGGATGGTTCAGAGATTCTATTTTGTCCAGTATGATTTCAAAAAAAAGAGAGAGTGCTATGGGTGATTTGGCCAATGTCATTTTACACGAGTCTGTCCATGCGACTTATTATGTTAAAAACCAGTCTTATTTTAATGAAAGCTTAGCGAGTTTTGTGGCTGACGCTTTGACTCCACGCTATTTGGAAAAACAATTTGGACAAGACTCTAAAGAATTTTCCACCTATCAAAAAAATGAAGAGGAAAATGAAAAATATAAAGAAGCTTATTTTGAAACCTATACTGAGCTGCAAAAACTTTATGAGAGCAGTAAAAGCGACGAGGAAAAAAAGCAGAAAAAAATGCTTCTGCTCAATGGATTAAAAAATAAGTTAAAATTAGAAAAAGAAATTAACAATGCTGCTCTCATTCAATATCGGACCTATGGAACAGGTTTAAAAGAGTTCGAAATGCTTTTGAAAATGTGTGAGTTTAATTGGTCTAAATTTTGGGAGAGAATTTTGGAAATCAAAAACGAATCTTTCAAGGTTTCTCAAGAGGAAGATATCCAAAAAGTTCTTTTGCCTTTTATCGAACGGGGCGAGTGCCGTTGACTTGCACTTCCATATCAGCCAAAATAGTGTGGGTCAAATAAACGGTTCTCAAAGGACAAAAAATATTCGAATAAGCGTACATTCCATACATTTTGCACCAATAATCATAGCGGGCGTCGCTCACTTCAATTTGGACAGAGGTCCTGCCACGTCCTAGGCTCTCTGAAAAGTCTAAGATTTGTGAACTGGGTGCACCAGAGCAGGAGGCACTTTGATCGGTGCCTTGGGCATGCAAAATTTGAGTCGTTCGAGTGTCTCCACCCACTGTGATTTTAAAACTTGCACAGCTATAGCTTCCATTGAAATTAGAAAACCCGGGGAATGTCCCTGGGACATCAATGTGGCTTGCGGCCTGAGCTGTTATTTTGAGGATCAGGATATTATCAGTGATCACTGGAAAACTCTGTTTTGATTGAGTTCCTCCGTCCCCTGTGAGTCGGATGTTTTTTGTAACAGGTGGGATGCCCGTATCCGATCCATCGGAGGGAGAATTGGCGGGTGGGTTCGGAGCGGGTTGAGAGGGTGAGTTTGGAGCCTGATTTTCGTGAAAAGCATCTCCACCGCAGCCTGAGAGGAGCAAGGCTCCACACAGTAAAAGGAGAACTAAATAAATGAATTTGCTATTGCCTCTTCGTTTCATCTCTACACCACTTGAGATCGCTGTTCTTCTCAGAAGTGAACCTTTCTCAAGGCTACTTAATGCAAGGTTAGGGCCAACTTTTTGATTTTTTAAGTTATTGATATTTAATCTTTTTTTTGGAAGGCGCTTTTACAAAAGGTGTGTCAAATCAGACAAGTGCAAAAAACGTAGACAGTTGGGGCAGCCCGAAGGGCGCCCCTTGTCTGTCTTAGAATTACGCCACTGATTTTTTACCTTTTATACCCACAGCATAAAGGACCAAAATCATGAGTGCAAAGGCCACCACAGAGGTGCAGTCACTGGCAGCAAGTGCTGGAAATACTGTGCTAAAATCCAGAGCATTTCCCCAGCCTTCTTTGATCATTAAAATAGCCAACCCAATTCCAGCAATAGATCCTCCAGCAATGAGGCCAGAAGAAAAGAGGACACCAGGAGAGCTATCTCCGTCTTCTTGTTTGACAGCCTTTTTGCTGCTTCTTCGATCTACGAGATAACGAATCATTCCGCCAAAAAAGATGGGGGCAGAACTGGAGAGGGGAAGATAAACTCCCACTGCAAAGGGGAGTGAGGAAACCCCGCAGAGTTCGAGCACAAGAGCAATCGAGACACCCAGTAAAACCAATCCCCAGGGGAGTTTTCGACTTAAAATTCCATCAATGATGAGAGACATGAGACGTGCTTTAGGGGCTTCGTATTTAATGACGGAGCTTCCGTCATCTCGTTTATTGAGTGCTCCATTGATACCTGGATCCACTAAGTATTTAAAACTGCCTGCATCATCGATGAGATATTTTCCAGGTTGAACCGACGCCAAAGGACTGTCTTTTGGGACCTCGGTAATGTGGAGCACGTGGTAGAGATTTCTGTCTTGAACACTCTCCGGACCTTGAACGCTTTCCATTTTTGTAAGGCTGGCAACATTTTCGACTTTTACAGCCGGGAGATTTTTTTGTGAATAAATGGTCGAAGCGTCATTGAGTAAGTTCAGTGTATAACCAATGACAATTGCAGAGGTCAGAGCTCCAATCAGAAGTCCGATCTGTTGGGCTCGCGGAGTGGCTCCAACCAGATAACCTGTTTTTAAATCTTGAGATGTGGTTCCGCCATTTGAGGCCGCAATACAGACGACAGCAGCCACGCTGAGAGCGGTCACACGGTCTGCTGGACTCACCCATCCTAAGGCCAGAAAAATCACACTGGTGACAAGCAATGTGGCAATGGTCATTCCAGAAATAGGATTCGAAGAAGATCCAATTTCTCCTGTAATTCTAGAGCTTACTGTCACAAAGAGAAAACCAAATATAATAATCAGGAGAGACCCCAAGAGATTCATGTTGAGCATCGGAGCAAACCAGATCATGAGAATTAGGGATCCGCTGCCTAAAAGAACGTATTTGATGGGGATGTCCTGTTCGAGTCGAGAGACCGTTTTTTTTGCGATTCCAGAAGACTTGAGGTTGCCTAACCCGGCTGATGCAGAGCGGATAATGGTGGGTAAACTTCGGCATAAACTAATAATACCCCCAGCTGCTACAGCGCCGGCACCAATGTACAGGACGTAATTGCGCCAAATTTCGTGGAGGCTAAGATCAGCAATCAGTTTGCTGGCAGGAAACAAAGGCTTTGAGAGGCCGTCTCCAAAGAGTTTAATCATGGGGATTAAAACCCAACTTGAGAGAACACCCCCAGCAACCATGATGCAAGAAATTCGGGGACCAATAATATAGCCTACGCCTAAAAGTTCTGGAGAGACTTCTGCAGATACAGAGGCTCCCTTAAACCAGCTCAAAGCTTTTGAGGGGACATCGTTCCAAAGCTTTGTGCCTACATTCAAAAATTTGTACAAAAGACCAAAGAAAAAACCTGTGAACACTGTTTTAGCGCTGGTACCACCTTTTTCTCCTACGATCAGTACTTCTGCACAGGCGGTTCCTTCGGGATATTTGAGTTCCTTATGGGCTTTGACAATCAGGGCGTAACGAAGTGGGATCATCATCAGTACCCCTAAAAGTCCACCCAAAACAGCAACGAGCATGATTCGACTGACTTCCATGTCAAATCCTAAAATGAGAAGTGCCGGCATGGTGACTGCCACACCAAAGGCAATCGATTCTCCAGCAGATCCTGTGGTCTGCACAATATTGTTTTCTAGGATGGTTGTTTTTCTAAAACCGAACATCTTAGAAAAGGCCTTAAATAAGGTGATGGATAAGACGGCAATGGGGATTGAGGCGCTCACGGTCATCCCCACTTTGAGGGCTAGGTAAAGTGAGGAGGCTCCAAAAACAATGCCTAAAATAATTCCCATCAAGATTGGGACCAAAGTGAGTTCCGCGGGTGAGGCGGTTGCAGGGATGTAGGGTTTGTGTTCTTCGGACGACATAGTTCATTCTCCTTATGGGCTAGGGCCCAGCGGTAAATTGAGAGGCACAATTTAATAAACAAAATATAAAAAAGCAAATAAAATAAATGGGACCGGAAAGATTTATATCATTGACTATTTCAGACATGTAATGGGTCGTCTTATTTATATTATCAGTTTATCTTATCAGTTTATCTTATCCAGTGCTGAGCAATGGCCCAAGTGATCGCAGAAATAAAAGCAGAAGCTGGGATCGTTAGAATCCAAGCCCAAATGATTCGTTCTGCGACTCCCCACTTGACGGCAGAAAACTTGGTGACTGACCCAACTCCCATGATGGAGCCTGTAATGGTATGAGTGGTGGAAACAGGTATCCCAAGTCCAGTTGCTAAAAACAAAGTGAGCGCTCCTGCAGTTTCAGCACAGCAGCCCCCAATGGGTTTTAGCTTTGTAATTTTCATGCCCATGGTCTTGACAATTCTCCACCCTCCAAAGAGAGTTCCAAAGCCCATGGCCGCCTGGCAAGCAATGACCACCCAAAAGGGGATGTGAAAATGCGGTCCAAGATGCCCTGTCGAAAAAAGTAACACGGCAATAATTCCCATTGTTTTTTGAGCGTCATTGCCTCCATGGCCTAAACTATACAAAGACGCAGAAACCATCTGAAGCCTTCTGGACCAGCGATCGATCTTACTAGGAGAAGACTTAAAAAATAATATTGAGACAAGGGTCATGAAAACATAAGCCAAAACAAAACCGAGAAGAGGTGAAAGGACTATGGTTACAGCAATTTTAATAAATCCTGATGCATTGAGTGCCCAAATCCCACTTTTAGCTACAGCAGAGCCAGCTAGTGCGCCAATCAGCGCGTGCGAAGAGCTCGATGGAATGCCGTAATACCAAGTGATGAGGTTCCAGAGAATGGCTCCGATGAGAGAGGAAAAAATCAAAATGGGATCTACGATCGAAGGATCGATGATGCCTTTCCCAATAGTGCTCGCTACGCTCAATCCAAAAAACAAGAAGGCAATAAAATTAAAAAAAGCAGCCCAAATGACAGCCCACTGAGGTCTTAAAACTCGGGTGGAGACAATGGTAGCAATCGAATTTGCTGCGTCATGAAATCCATTGATGAAATCAAAAACAAGTGCAAGGAAGATGACAAAACTGACAAATCCTAATCCAGTTTCCATGGGTTCCTATGAGTTTTCCAGCACAATGCCTTCGATCGTATTGGCTACATCTTCGCAGCGGTCAGTCACTGTTTCTAAAAGCTCATAAATATCTTTGAGCTTGATCAGCTGGCGAATGTCGGGCTCGTCTTTAAAGAGCTTGGCCATGGCGGCTCTCAAAATATGATCAGCCTCGTTTTCTAAGCGATTGATTTCGATGCAGTCTTTTATGATTTGGTCTGAATTTTTTAGGTTGCTTAAGCCTGCGACTGTTTTTTTTACACATTCTATAGACAATATACAGACGTCCACCAGTTTTTTTGTTTCTTCTGTGACTTCGGTCAAACCATACAAAACGATTCTTTGAGAGGCGGCCTCTAGAAAATCTAAGATATCATCCATCTCTTTGGCAAGTTGATGGATGTCTTCTCGGTCAATCGGTGTGATAAACGTTTTATGTAAAAGCTCAATAGTTTTATGAGTGACTTCGTCTGCTTTGTGTTCAATTAACTTAATGTTGCGGGCAATGCTTTCTGCATTGTGGAGATTGAGTACCAATTCTTTGAACTCGTAGGCTGCCTGCACTCCTAATGTTGCTGTTTCGTTAAAATAGTCAAAGAAACGGGCTTCCTGTGGAATAAATTTGCCAAACATAAAACCTCCAGTCTCCAATGCCTAGGGGTGGGGTATAACAGCTATTTTTGAATTAGTCCTGGCTTTTATTATTTTTGTCTTCTATGCTCTGGAAGATAAAAATGCTATCTCAAAGAGAGGGGGCTATATTCAAGCTATTATAGAAAATAAACCAAGGTTACACATTCCAAATATTTTTTGGCTTACTGTGGTCCATCTCTTGGCACTGGTTGCCATTCCCTATTTTACTTGGGGCGCATTTGCGGTGTGCTTTGTTGGATTATTTTTCATTGCCCCCTTAGGGGTGAATTTAGGATTTCATCGTTTAGTGACTCATCGTGCTCTCAAAGTACCTCAGTGGTTAGAATATATTTTTGTCACTTTAGGTGCCATGGTGGGGGGTGGCCCGCCCTTGCATTGGGTTGCAGAGCATCGATTGCATCACCGCTATTCTGATACTGAGAAAGATCCCCATAATTCCAGGAAGGGATTTTGGTTTTCGCATGTTACCCATCTTTTTTATCATAAAGAATTCGAAGATCGAGAAGAGCAGTGGATGAAGTATGTCCCTGATTTAAGTGGAAATCGCTACTACGTTTTTTTGAATCGGTATTGGATTGCCTTTGCGGCTTTGACTTTACCCCTTTTATATTTTTGGGGAGGGCTTCCTTTTGTATTTTGGGGTGGATTTGTGCGGATTGTGTTGATGCTCCATATTACTTGGTTTGTAAACTCAGCTTCTCACATGTGGGGATACCAAAATTATAAAACTTCTGATTATTCTAAAAATTGCTGGTGGGTTGGATTGCTTGGAGCAGGCGAAGGCTGGCACAACAACCATCATGCCTACCCAAATTCCGCAGCCCATGGGCACTACTGGTGGGAGATTGATACCACTTATTTGGCTATTCGGGTGCTCAAGTTTTTAGGCTTGGCAAAGCAAGTAAAGCTTCCGGCTCGCCATTTTATTTCGCCTCCTTTGGAGGCTGTTTCCCCTATGCCTGGAGAAGAATTTTCTTGTTATTCTGAGACCTGAGGCTTTAAAATAAAATGGACCCATGCCACATCGTTATAAGGAAGCACCTCCT
>CAZBEI010000056.1:0-58349 GCA_964490895.1 uncultured Bdellovibrio sp.
CTTCTTGTTTCTTTCTCATGAAAACATAAACATGTTTTCATAAAAAGAACCCTCGGAGGATCTCAAAATGCTGAATCTAAACCTAAAAAAAATGTCCAACTCAGAACTTGTTTCCCAACTCAAACACAAAGTCTTAGAAGAACGAAAATCTCTCACTGAGATCTTGCACATGATCCAAGAGGTAGAATCTCGCAGGCTTTATTCTCTGTATGAGTACAGCAGCCTCTTTGCCTTTGTGACAAAAGAACTAGGCTATGACGAAAGCAGTGCTTATCGGAGGATAGAAGCGGCGCGTTTGCTAAAGAGCCTGCCCACCCAAGAATCTAAAAAAGTAGAGACCTCTTTAGAGCAAGGCAAACTTAATTTGACAAACTTAAGCTCACTTAATGGGTTTATGAGAAAAAAAGAATCCAAAAGCAAAAAAAGACTGAGCACTCTAGAAAAAACAATGTTTATAGATCAGATCGAAAACAAATCTACCAGAGAGTGCCAAGTCCTGTTGGCTCAACTTGACCCTGAGCTCTCGCCCGATCTTAGAGAAAAAGAAAAAGCTCTGGCAGGAGACAAGACAGAGCTAAAAATCATTGTGTCAAACACATTACTAGAAAAACTAAGGAGAGTTCAAGAGCTAAGGGCGCATGCCAATCCAAACATGAGCTATGCTGAGATCCTAGAATACATGGCAGAGGTTGTTTTAGATAAAACAGATCCAGAGAGAAAATGGGCAAAAAAAGAAAAGAAGGAAATTAAAACCTCCATAGCCACAAATCTTTCAGTTCACAAAGAGTCTGCAGCTCAAAACGAGAAATCACTTCCTGCGGCGGAAGTAACTGGAGAAAAAAACTCGGACAAGCTGAACTTATCTGCCGCAAATTCCCAGCAGGCAGAGTTGAGTAAAGATACTCTCCACAAAAAACTCCTACAGACAGAATTGAATAAAAATAACATCCATAAAAACCTGCCAGAGACTGAGTTTAATAAGAATTATAGACCCACAATCCCAGCTCACATCAAGCAAGCCGTCTACCACCGAGATCAGGGGCGTTGCACGTATGTTAGTCCAGAAACAGGGCGAGCATGCGGGAGCAGATTCGGATTAGAGTTTGAACACAAGATCCCTGTAGCTAAAAATGGAAAATCAGACACAGCGAACCTCACTCTCCATTGTCACGCACACAATATGCGAACGGCTCTCAATGAATTTGGAGAAGAAAAAATGCGAGAATTTATTGATCTTAATGCAGCTTAAAATCTAGTGAGTTGGCAAAACAAAATAGGATGATGATGTTTTTTAAATCGATCACTACTGGCGTATGATGCTGGATCTGGTCAGTTTGGGACAGCGTGACTGTCAAAATCGCTTGGTCACAACAGTGCGGCTTCCCATCTTGGCACTGTCTAAATTTTAGACAGTGTCTAGTCCTTAAACACTTCAAAAGCTTTAAGGTGTCAGTTTGGCAATCGATTAAATTTATAATAGCCTGAAAAGATAGAGTAATTTAACCCGTATTTCTTTTTTCCTAAAACCCTGTTTTGGCACCTTTCATGCACATAAGCGCGTCTAGTCCGCAAGATGCGGCTTGTACTACTCCTCTCTCTCTTAAGGGCTCTCTGGTTTTCCAGGGGGCCCTTTTAATTTGTGTGACTCCAGACTATAACTAGAAAATATGGCAATCATTCGGGAGCTAGACGTAGCACGTCCGCTACCCCCATCACAGGCAGCCGAAATCCTTGCAACGCGCAAACCGCCATGGCTTAAAATCAAGCCGCCAGGTGGAGATGCCTATTTGAAAATCAAAGAGCTTCTCAAAGAAAGAAACCTCCACACTGTTTGCCAAGAAGCCCATTGTCCCAATCTCTCAGAATGTTGGACAGGAGGCACAGCGACTTTTATGTTAGGCGGAGACATTTGCACTCGGGCGTGCCGGTTTTGCGCTGTCAAAACTGCACGAAGGCCACCTCCTTTTGACCTCGAAGAGCCCTCCAAAGTAGCACAAAGTGTAGTAGATCTTGGGCTTCACTATGTTGTTTTGACGAGCGTAGATCGGGATGACTTGGCAGATGGTGGAGCTAGCCACTTTGCAAAAACAATCAGCGAAATAAAACTCCGAAACCCAAAAATCATTGTAGAAGCCTTGGTCTCTGATTTTCGGGGCGACCCCAAGGCAACTGAGACTGTTGTTGATTCTGGAGTAGACGTTTACGCCCACAATATTGAAACAGTAAAACGCCTTCAATACCGAGTCAGAGACCCTCGCGCGGGATATGAGCAGTCCATAAAGACATTAGAAACCGCCAAAGCTTATGCAAGTTCTCAGGGGCGAGAATTATTTACAAAAAGCTCAATCATGTTAGGATTAGGAGAAAAAGAATGTGAACTCAAAGAAGCTTTTAGAGACTTGCGGCAAAAGGAGGTGGATGTGCTCACTTTAGGCCAATATTTGAGGCCTTCGATGACCCACTTGCCAGTAGAGTGTTATTATACGCCTCAAGAGTTTGATGCTTTTGGAGAGTGTGCGCGGACGTTTGGTTTTTTGTATGTGGCCTCAGGCCCCATGGTGAGGTCGAGTTATAAGGCTGGAGAATTTTTTATTAAAAATGTGATCGAAAAACGGAGAAAAGAAAATGCGATTTAAGTTACCAGAACTAGGCGAAGGAGTGCACGAAGGCGAGCTTGTTGCATGGAAAGTCAAAGTCGGCGATCGTGTCAAACACGACCAGATTTTGTGCGAAATCATGACGGATAAGGCAACGGTAGAGTTTCCGGCGCCTTTTGATGGAAAAATAACTGAGATTTTAGGAAAAGAGGGGCAAATGATCAAAGTGGGGCAAGATATTTTAGGTTATGAGTCTGAAGCAGGAAGTGCCAAAAGCGAAACGGGGGGTGCTTTACCCCTTTCGGCGCCACAACCGAGCCCTGCTTTGAGTCAGGCCCAAGGTCGGGCCCAAAGTCATACAACAACTCAGGCAACAAGTTTGGGAACGCAAGTGCCATTGCTACAAGTGTCAAGCGCTCCTTCTACTCGCAAGTTTGCAAGAGAAATGGGGGTTGATCTTTCTCAAGTGCAAGCTTCGGGTCCAGGCGGGAGGGTGATGCACAGTGATATAGTAAAATTTTTGAACAGTGGGGTGGGGGCAGTGGCTGCAGGTCCTGCTCAACCCGTGAGAGCCCCATCCACTCCAGAACAAAGGGTTCCTTTTAGGGGGCTGAGAAAAAAAATTGCAGAAAAAATGCGTCTCTCTAAGGACAAAGCCGCTCATTTTACATATGTCGAAGAAGCCGATGTTTCGGGGCTTGTGATGCTGAGACAACAAGTCAAAGCCATTGGACTTGCAAAAGGGATCAAAGTCACTTACCTGCCCTTTGTCATGAAAGCCATGGTCGAAGCACTCAAAAAATTTCCGGCCCTAAATTCTTCCTTGGACGAAGAAAAACTCGAGATTGTCTATAAGAATTATTACAATATTGGACTGTCCATTCAAACAGACGAGGGCCTCATGGCTCCAGTCATTAAACATGTCGAAAACCTTTCGATCTTTCAACTGGCAAAAGCGATTCAAGATTTAGTTGAGCGAGCCAGGAAAAAAAGCCTCAAGCTCGAAGATTTTCAGGGAGGAACAATCACTCTCACCAATGCGGGTTCGATTGGAGGGCTTTTTGCCACTCCAGTGATCAATTATCCCGAAGTCGCTATTTTAGGATTTAATAAAATTTTTAGAAAACCAGTGGTAAAAACGATCCATGGAAGAGAGGAAATCGTCATTGCCGATTGGACTTACTTTTCTCTCTCTCTCGATCATCGGATTGTAGATGGAGCGATTGGAGCTGAGTTTATGAAAGAAATGATCAAGTACATCGAAGCTCCAAGTCTGCTCTTTTTGGAGAATTTATAAGCATGAATGAGATCAAAACGGATGTGGTTGTTTTAGGTGCGGGTCCAGCCGGTTATGTTTGTGCGATCAGGCTTGCTCAATTGGGAAAAAAAGTGACAGTGGTTGAAAGAGAAAAAGTGGGGGGGGTTTGCCTCAATGTGGGGTGTATCCCCTCGAAAGCCCTTATTTATGCTGGATCTTTTTATGAAAAAATAAAACATGCCTCTCTGATGGGAATTGAGACCTCAGGGGCTAAAATGAATCTCAAGCAGCTCCAAAAATGGAAAGAAGAAATTGTTCAAAAGTTAACAGGCGGGGTTTCGCAGTTATTGCGAGCCAATGGTTGCACTGTTATTTCGGGTGAAGCAGAGTTTATTTCTCCCAAGTCTTTGCAAATTAAAAGTGCCAAAGAAAATACGGTGCTGCAGTTTAACCACTGTGTGATTGCAACGGGTTCTCGTCCGTTTGTTCCTCCAGGGATGGTGATTGACCAAAAACAAGTCTGCGATAGCACTGGGGCTTTGAGTTTAACCGAAATTCCAAAATCCATGCTTTGCATTGGCGGAGGTTATATTGGTTTAGAGCTAGGGACTTTTTATGCAAAATTAGGGACCAAAGTCACAGTGATTGAAATGACTGGGAGTTTATTGAGTGGCATTGATCCTGATTTAACAAAAGTAGTCGCGCGTGGGTTAGAAAAAAAAGGAGTAGAGATTTTACTTCAGACAAAAGTTGAGGCCGTGAAGGCTGGCAAAAAAGAAGTCGAAGTAAAATATGGAAATGGAAAAATAAAAAATTTTGACGTTGTTTTAGTGACGGTGGGGAGAATTCCCAACACGGATAGGCTTTGTTTAGAAAAAGCAGGTATTACAAAAGACGCTAAGGGATTTATTCGGGTGGGTTTAGAGCGGATGACTTCAGTGCCCCATATTTATGCTATTGGGGATGCAGCCGGTGGAATGCTGCTAGCGCACAAAGGCTCCAAAGAAGGCATTGTGGCTGCTGAGGCAATTTCTGGAAAGAAAACCATCTATGATGTCAGGGCCATGCCGGCTGTTATTTTTACAGATCCAGAAATTGCAACAGTGGGATTGACTGAGGCAGAGGCCCGTGCCAAAGGTTATACGCCTCAGGTGGGCATGTTCCCATTTTCAGCCAATGGGAGGGCTTTGTCTGTGGGAGAAAGCGAAGGGTTTGTAAAAATTTTAGGAGACTCCAAAACTGGAAAACTTTTAGGCGTGCATATTGTGGGTGGTGACGCCTCTAATCTTATTTCGGAAGCAGCTTTGGCTCTAGAGATGGGAGCTCAGGTGGAGGATTTGGCTTTGACTGTGCATCCTCACCCCACGTTGCCAGAGACCCTGATGGAAGCCGCAGAGGCGACTCTAGGGCAGGCAATCCATATTTTCCAGAAAAAACCAGCCACTCAACCCCAATTAAGGATTTAGAAAATTGCAGTTTCAGTTTTTACCGGGTCTGACTCCCTACAGTGATGCACTGGAGTTGCAAAGAGAACTGGTGGTGCGCAGAGAACAGAATTTAGTAGAAGACACTGTTTTATTTTTAGAGCACGAGCCTGTGATTACTCAGGGGCGAGGGTTGCAGTTTCCTTCGCAAGTTCGTCACATGCCTGTAGATCCTGGCGTAAAAATTATTCAAACGCAAAGAGGCGGAGACCTGACTTGGCACGGACCAGGGCAGTTAGTGGTTTATCCGATTTTCAAATTAGATGGAAAAGGCTTTGCCCCTTGGCACGATGTGGGAGGTTTTTTACGCAAACTAGAGAGAGTCTGTAGCGAGTTGTTTTTATCTTTAGGACTTGCGGCTGAGACTCGTCCCAACGCCACAGGAGTTTGGGTGGATGGGAAAAAAGCGGTTTCTATTGGGATTGCAGTGAAAAAATGGGTCACTTATCACGGAATAGCGATCAACGTTTGCAATGACTTAAGTGGTTTTCGGTCTATTTCTCCGTGCGGTTTTGATCCTGAGGTGATGAGCACTTTAGAAAGACTTTGGCCTTCTCTGCCAAAAAACTGGAGGCCTTGGCTTGAAAAAAAATGCGTTGAGAAGTTTTTGGAACTAAATGCTGTAGTAAATTAAGAGTTAATAAAAAATTAGTTTTCCAGAGTGCTAAAATATATGTGTTTCCAAAGTGCACACATTGTTATACAATCAAATCATGAAGTTGATGGTCTGGGATGAGAATAAAAATCTGCTCTTAAAACGTGAACGTGGAGTCTCCTTCGAAGAAGTGGTCTTTCATATCGACAATGGAGATCTTTTGGCACGATTGGATCACCCTAGCCAGACAAAGTATGGTCATCAGCAAGTTTTTATTGTTTTGATCGGCGATTATGTCTACATGGTTCCATTTGTCGAGGATAAGAATACGTACTTTTTAAAGACTATTATTCCAAGTCGTAAGTTTAAAAGGAAATATATCAAAGAAAGGAAGGATGACAATGAAGCTCACTAAAGAAGAAAAGGAATTGGTAAAATCTATTGAGCGTGGGGAATGGCGGGCAACTACCAGCAAAACGGAATTGCGAAAATACCGAGAAGCTGCCAGACAAATGCTTAAAAAAGATGCACGGCTTAATATTCGGATTTCATCACAGGATCTTAAGAGTTTGCAGAAGTTGGCAATGAAAGAAGGATTGCCCTATCAAACATTTGTGAGCAGTCTTTTGCATAAATATGTGACAGAGCGGTACTAAGCTCTGCTCGAATTTATCCCACCCAGTAAACTCAGCAGTTCTTTTCGAGTGGTGGGATCAGATCTAAAAACTCCCTGCATCGAACTCGTAATAGTGAGGCAGTGTTGTTTTTCGACTCCACGCATCATCATGCATAAATGAAAGGCTTCAATGATGACTGCGACTCCGAGTGGGTTTAAAGTTTTCATGAGGGCATCGGAAATTTGCGTGGTCAATCTTTCTTGAAGTTGGAGCCGCATGGCAAACGCGTCTACGATGCGCGGGATTTTAGAGAGCCCAATAATTTTTCCATCTGGGAGGTAGGCGACGTGAGCTTTTCCATAAAAGGGGAGCAAATGGTGCTCACAGAGGGAAAAAAGCTCGATGTCTCGTATAATGACAATTTCACTTACTTTTTCGTGGAAAAGAGCATTGCCAACCAACTTTTCAATATCTACTTTATATCCAGAGGTCAGAAACTGGATGGCTCTGGCATACCTGTGCGGGGTTTTCATCAACCCCTCTCTTTTAGGGTCCTCTCCAATGAGTTCCAAAATAGAGGTGATATTTTTAATGAGAGCTTTTTGTTTGGGGTCCGAATATTTTTTTGTTTTAGAAACCATATGAGATTATGTACATTAATAGAAAATGACTCAAAACACAAATAGAGCTGAGCCCCAAAATCAACCAGAGGATCAAGACGAAGACCGAATTGTCTGTTTTTGTCATAATGTCATGTTCTTAGAGCTCCTTAAGGCCATTCGAAGCGGGGACGTGACTTTAGAGAAAATCAAATCGGGCACCTGTGCATCGACAGGGTGTGGGGGCTGTGAGTGGGATGTCGTCTCAATCTTAGAAGGCGAGTTAAAAAGGGGTAGTCTATCTTAGGGGATTTTGCTAACTCTTAAGGCATGCTTACTTACGAAAAAGTTTTAGACGCGTTAAGAACAGTCGAAGATCCTGATTTACACAAAGACTTGGTCACTTTGAATATGGTGCAAGACCTCAAGGTGGGATCTGATGGAAAGGTTTCGCTCAAGGTCGTTTTGACTACCCCAGCCTGCCCACTTAAGGCAAAAATTGAAGCCGATATCAGAGAAGCTCTCAGAAAAGTAGATGAGGTGACAGAAGTTTTAATCCAGATGGGAGCCCAAGTGAAAGCCCCTCAAAAACAGGGCTCTATCCATGGAGTGACCCATATCATTGCAGTCTCAAGCGGCAAAGGTGGTGTTGGAAAAAGCACAGTGGCCGTGAATTTGGCCTGTGGGCTCTCGCTCGAAGGGGCAAAAGTGGGTCTGATGGACGCTGATGTCTATGGGCCCAATGTTCCAACCATGATGGGGGTAAAAACAAAGCCTAGAATTGAGGGTGATGTTTTTTTCCCGCCTTCTGTCCATGGTGTAAAAGTCATGTCTATGGGCTTTTTGATCGAGGGAGATCAGCCGCTCGTGTGGAGAGGTCCGATGCTGCACTCTGTTGTGAGTCAGTTTTGTCATAAAGTGAACTGGGGAGAACTCGATTACTTGGTGGTTGATATGCCTCCAGGCACGGGAGATGTGCAGCTTTCGCTTGCGCAACTCGTGCCCGTGACTGGAGCTATTTTAGTGACCACACCGCAAGAAGTTTCGATGCAAGATGTTCGCAAGGCTTTCCATATGTTCGAAAAAGTCCGAATCCCTGTCATGGGAATTGTAGAAAATATGAGCTATTTCGTGTGTGACTCTTGCGAAAAAAAACACACCCTTTTTGGAACAGAGGGCGGCAGGCTGCTTTCCGAAAAATTTCGCACAGAACTCTTAGGCCAAATCCCACTGGTTGCCAAAGTTTGCGAGGGGGGCGACCGCGGGTTACCCATTGTGATTTCTGACCCGGAGTCTGAAGTCTCCAAATCTTATCGAGACCTGGCTCGCAAAGTCGCTCAACAGGTTTCGATCCTATCGGCCCAAGGCGTGGATCCAGCACAGTTTGTACAGATTGGGAAATTTAACTAGCTCATAAAATACAGATAGACACCCATATATCAATATGGTGTCTTTGAATAAGAATCATGAATCTATGAAATCAAATAAAAAATATACGATAGAACTCGATCCAGCACTTGTAAAAAATGCGATCAAGGCTACTGGAAAGAACTTTACAGAAACAATTCGTCAAGGACTAAAAATTCTAGCCGCTGCGGAGGCCTACCACACGCTTGCTAAAATGCAGGGGTCGGTCGATTTGGGCATTAACTTAAAAGAGTTGAGAAAAGACAAGCGTGATCACAGCTGACACGAGTGTGTTTATTGATTTCTTTAGAGGTATTCAAAATAAGGCACACCCCAGCGGCCTTAAAAATAAATTGAGCTTTTCGAAAAAGTAGACCGCTAAACCATCCGCTGACACAGTCATTAGAGACACCCCTTTTATTTTTATATAAATTTTATTTAAAATATTGAAATGAGTTCTGCTGTGCTCTAATATAGAAAAGAAGCAGTATTTAATTTGTGGTTCGTTTTATGGTTATGAAAAAAATCTCTGTTTTATTTTTTTTAATTTTGATTTGTTGGGGATGCAAAAAGCCAAGTTTACAAACTCCTGTTGCTCCAGAGGAGATGAAGGAAAATCCTGCACCTCAAGAGACCACTGAAGCAGCTGCAGAAAAATCTGTCCAAATCGCAGGGTTTAAAACAGACTCTCAGTGCATGAGTCAGGTCGGAGAAAAGGGAGAGGCCTGTGTTTTTTTGAAAAATCCTGTGGCACAAAAGGGTGCTTCTTTCCCGACTCTTCCCACTGCTCCTCGACCCACTTATTTGTTTTCAAGTTTAGACTTAAGCAGTGTTCAAACTCTGAAAGTTTTAATTGAGGGTACTGATAATTCTGGATTTTTGCAGAATTCGTCGATTGGTATTTTTGCAAACACATTTCCACGAGTGACAGCTAAGCCGGATGGCACTTGGAAATATCCTTTTTCATTGGATTGCAAAAGTCTAACAGAGTGTACCGAGGACCCCAACCATCGATTGGGACAAATCATGGCTTATTTTTGGATCATGTTTCAAATTAAAACAGTCAAAGCAAGAACAGGGAGTGTTTTTGGAGAAGGCAAAGGAATCTTTGTGAATACTTTTTCGCCTCAAACTAACTTTAATGCATTTTGGGACCCTGTGGGGAATCGTATAGTCATGGGTGTTGCGAGCATTAATTTGTCTAATTTACTCATTCGGAAAATCGAGTTTGCACACATGGCCGAAGTTTATTTGCATGAACTGGGGCATACTTATTATACATATGCCAACTTGAGAAGATCAAATGATAGTTCCAATACACACAAAGTGTGTGGGAGTGGAGGACTGTGTTGCGTGGATACGAAGGGCTGCTCTGCTGCGATGAACGAAGGTCTGGCTGATTTACAGATGGCCTTTACCTTTTTTTCCAATCCTCAAATTGGGGAAACGTCAGTCAATTCGGTCAATGGTTTTGATATCTTTGGAGGGGTTTCTAGAAATCTTTTGACCAATAAAAATATATCTGTATCCGAAGTTTTTAAAATAAATCAGGGCGAAATTCACGACATGGGGGCTCCTTTTGCCTCTGCTCTTTTTAGTGTCTGGCAAGTTGCAAAACAAGACGGACACGAAGTTGAGGTTGAACAACTGGTGCAAGAGCTTTTGCCAGTGCTCGAAGGTACAGATCATTATAATGACGTACTTAATAAAATTACGGCACTTGACGAAGCTCTTTTTCAGGGGAAATATTCTGTCAGGCTGCGGTTAGAATTTAGTCGAAGAGGGTTAGACCAAGTCTAATGAACTAGAATTTGTCGTGTCAAAAGTATTTGTTTCGAAAATGCTCCGACCAAAACTTGGTAGCGATTATGGGAAGGTTTTTTGACTTCTACGGAAAGCTCCCAAGCAAGTTCATGTGGAGTTTGGTTAGCCCAAAGGACTGGTTTTTCTTTTATTAATACAATTTCTGGTTTTTGTTCTTGATATTGAGCTTTGAGTAAATCAATAGCCTCTTGAAAGTTTAACTTTTCTTCGAGTTCCACAGGTTCTATGGGTTTGAGTCTGTTGTTGATGAGATAGACATTCCCGTCTTTGGTTGAAAAAACAGACATCCCACCCTCAAAAACTTCATGATCCTGAAATTTTTGCGTAAAGTGGTGCGAAGTCGAAAGAGGAGTGTTTTCGACTGGGCTTGAGGCCGGTTCTACTTGAGTCGGATCAATGGACTGAAGCCCCGCCAACTCTTTTGCAAACTTAAGACTTAGTTCCTGGTCTTTTCCAATATCCGGGATGGTGCCACCTTTGATGCTGATGATACTCAAAGTTTCTCCTGTTTCCGATCTAGAAAAAGTCCACTTTCCGGGGTAGTTTTCCAGAAATGATTTTTCGAATTTTGCGTTTATTGTGGGTTTCAAGGAGCTTGGAGTTCTTTGCTGTAGTTCTTTTGCGATAGCAAGAGGAGATGTTTTTGTGAGCACCGTTTTTTGAGGGGGTTCCTCTGGAGGTGTTTGGGGGGTGTGCCCATAGAAATAGGAGAGAAGTCCTAGGACCAAGACAAGGGGAAGGAGTGTGATTAGAAATTTTGCCATAAGTTGCAATGTGTTCTACCAATAAAACTATAACTTTATAAAGTTGCCGTTGTAAAGCGGTGTTTAGTGAGCGGTAAGTTTTCGAGGAAGAGTGTAAATTGTGTGGAGTCCTCATGCTTTGGTGAGGAACAGTGATCCTCAACTCTTCAAATTACAATAGTGTGAGTACTCGCACAATCTAAAAAGTTAGCAAAAGTTTACAGAGCGAAAAATAAATGTGTTTTGATAAATGTAATATTTTGTTATTTGGCTAAAAAATAGGGTTGAAATAACATTGCCCATATTCTATAAAACACAATCAGGGCAATGAAATGAAAAAACCAGAAAAACAGACTCATTTCTCTTTTTTTAAAAAAACCAGAAAAGAACATGCCAAAGAACATGGTGGAGAGGCGCACTCTAAAACACGTAAAAGAAAAGAAGCGCGTCCATTTGACCCCTCTAAGCATTTACACATTACCATGCGATCGAGTGGAGCAGTGGGAAAGAGATCTATGCTGCACCCTACACGCTCCAGGCTTATTCGTATGATTGTGTTTCGTGCGGCAAAACGTCACGGCATTGAGCTGAGAGAGTTTGTATGCGTTGGGAATCACTTGCATTTTTTGATCCAAACAAAATCAAGGCGCATTGTACCCGCACGGCTTGCTCTCAGGCGCTTTTTACGCGAAGTCACAGGCCTCATTGCCCGACTGATGACTGGAGCAAAGAAGGGGCAGCCTGCTCTAAAACGCTTTTGGGATGATCTCGCTTGGTCTCGAATTGTGGAGTGGGGGAAAGATCTAGCCGGGATCAAAAGATACTTCCAGAAAAATATCTAAGAGTTTCTTTATATTTTATCCCTCAATAACTGGCCCACTCCGGAGTGGCCTCCTTAGTTTTTAAATTTGAGCCGGATGAATAAGGCTCAAAAGTCAAAATTTTGGTTGCTATGTGTAGGATTAACCCAGGCTGTCAGGACAAGAGATAGAAGAAATCCTACAGAAGCAGCCAAAATAGTATCTGGGGAAATACAGGGACATCGTTGCGCAGTATTATTAGGAGAATTTTTAAGTAAAAAACAAAGTCCTGCAAGCAAAAAGAGAAATATTAGGATAGGGTTTCGCAAACAATAATTCTAGCGTTGCTTGGCCTACTCCCCATCATCCCCTATGGCTTCGACAGGGCACGCCTCTTTTGCAGCTTTGCTCTGGGCTTCTTCTTCTGGAGTTTCTGGCTGTTTGTAGACAAACGAGTACCCGTTGTCGTCATTTCTCTTATAGTTCTTGGGGGCTTCTGTGCGACACGCATCACAGTCAATGCACTGGTCATCGACGTAATACTTTCCTTTGACACTGTCTGCCCATTTTTTTGCTTTGTCTGCCATACTTGATTTTCATTTCTCCCGGATTCTTTGGATAAAGTCAACTTAGTTTATATCCAATCAATTTTATCAGGTTAATCTATTAATTTATATATAATCAATTTAAAAATGCCGATAAAATAGAAGAGTGGAGCAATACAAGGTTATTCTAAGCGATTGTCATCTCTCGGCGGGCAGGTTTTTCGAAGGCCGACTCAATCCTCACGAAGATTTTTACTTTGACGAAGAAATGATTGATCTCTTTGAGTATTTTTCCAGCGGCAAGTATGGCGAGAGTATCGAAGGATCAGTTTCAGTGGAACTCATTTTAGCGGGTGATTTTTTTGATTACCTCAATGTCCCTTATCAAGGGGAATTCGAAGACAGGATTACAGAGGAAATATCTCTGTACAAAACCGAAGCTGCTATTGCGGGGCATAAAAAAGTCATGGAAGCAATTCGAGCTTTTGCTGCTATGCCCAATAAAAAAGTTACTTATCTCATTGGCAATCATGATGCAGATTTGTTTTTTGAAAAAGTGAGAGAGCGTATCACAAGAGAGTGGGATCCCCGTGGAGAGTGCCCCAGCGAAAAAGTAAATGTCTATGCCGATCGGGATCACCTTAATTTTGATGGAGGAGTGGAGCTCCATCATGGCAATCAGTTCGAAGCCGGAAGCATCTTGGATTTTTCGAAGCCCATATTAGATCAGGGCCTAGAGAAGCCGGTCTTAAACCTCCCATGGGGAAGCTTTTATGTTTTAAAAATCATCAATCGCTTGAGGTGGGAGCGAGAGTATATTGATAAAATTCGTCCCGTCAAAGTTTTTGTTCTTTTTAATTTAATTTTAGATCCCCTCTTTACTTTGAAATTTTGTTTTTTGTCTCTATTCTATTTTTTCAAAACCAGGTTTATTATTAGCCCAAAACGGAGAGCTAATTTTAAGGTCACCTTAGAAATTTTAAGACAGGAGACTAAAGTTTTTTTAGATTTAGAGGCCGAGGCTAGAAAGTACTTAGACGAAAACCCAAAAGTTCAAACTCTCATTTTTGGGCATACTCACCGACCCATGAATAAAATTTATCCCGATGGAAAACAGTATATCAATACAGGGACATGGACCAAGATGATCAATTTAGATTGGAGAAGCCTGGGACAACAATTTAGAAGGACCTTTGCGCTCGTACACATCAAAGATCAAAAAGTCACTGCTGAGTTGAGACAGTGGGTTGGAGAGCACAATCCTCACCAAGTATTCGATGGATAAACACATATTATATTGGGACCTTAGCCTAGGTATTGTAAGTCGCGTTATATCCCGGTAAAGTAAAAGGAGAGAGGATTGGGGGGAGTGCGTCTCTTTGGGCACAGCTTCCCTTTTATTATATTATGGTGCTTTCGGTTCAAAAAGCCCACAAGCAGAGTGCGTCTTATTATTTGTGTATTTTAGCGTCCCTGTTTTTTCTAAACGCCGGCTGTAAAAAAGCAGCAACCAACAGTGATACTTTGCCAACCACATTGAACTGTGACGCATTGGTGGGGAGTTCATGGACTCCCCATGTATTTGAGGTGAGTAATTCCAATCACAATGACTCCAGCGTAGAAATTTTGAAAACAACAGTGACTCAAACAGGTTTATTGACAGGGCTTGGGCAAGCTTATGATTCTTCACATATTATTACTTTTAGTGGAATTGACATGAGCAAAGATTTGTCCTCAGGTGGATCCCTGTCTTTAGTCGCTGAAGCAAAAGAATTTCCTTCTTCTCAGTTGACCAAGGGAGGTGCCTACCCCGTCCTGGTTTCCCTTAATGATGGGACCAACGAACTTGTCAATCTTTCGGGTTGTACAAGTGGTTTTTATACTTGTACGAGTGGGAACTGTTCTGCAAAGGCGGGTTGTGCGCCTGACCCGGCTGGCACCGGGGGTTCTGCTTATTTAGGCTCTACTGCAACGGACCGCAGAAGTTATTGGGATCAGTCTCAACACATTGGTCTGGGTGATTTTAGCAGTGTGAATGTATTTCCCACTTGTAATTGGACGAGTGGGTCTCCAAGTTGTGCTTTTGCCACCGCACCAGGAAATTTTTTTGGGGGCAGTGGAAAATTGCTTTCGGGGACGTATACGGCGAAATATATTTTACTAACGTCGAGTTATTCGGATGTTGGGGATTCTTATTCTGCCTCCATTAAGCTTACGGTCGTTCGCAAAAAAGACAGCAATTCTGGATCCGGCTCAAAAGGAGCTGTGGATTTCAATGTGATTTTAGTAGGCAATAAAACTATCAATCAATCTCGCACAGAAAAAGGAAAGCAGAATTTAGACGCTTTGTTTACGCATGTCTACAATCACTACTATACTCAGAACTCTTCTTCGACGAGTATCAAGATAGGAAAAATAAATGTTCTAGAATGGACATGTGAAAATGGAGGGGATAGTTACACGACCATTGACGTCAATGATGCCGCGAAGCTTTTTTCTACAGGAAGCAACCTCGTTCCATCCAGTACCGAAGCAAAGGCAGTCAATATCTTTTTAGTATCGAGCATTACTTATAGTGGGCCTGGAACAGTGTTAGGATTAGCAGGTGCGATTCCTGGTGCAATGATCAATGGCACAGGTTCTAGCGGCGCGATGTTTGCGACTCTCAATAAGTTAAGTACCTACAATGCCAATTGCTCACCTGGCGGAGATTGTCCGATCACCACTCAAGACCCAGCTTTTATAGATATGGGCAGCACAGTAAGTCACGAAGTGGGACATTTTTTGGGACTCAATCATCCGAGTGAGGGCAGTGGGGCCGAACATGACAAAATTCCTGATACTCCAACTTGCACTACTCTTGGGGCAGGTGGCGTCATTACCATTAGTTCATGTAGAACAGAGTGTAATTCTGTATGTAGCGCGTCTCAGTATTCTTCGAACCCCTTTTGCACTCTTGAGTCAGCGTGTCAATTTAACCACATCATGTGGTATACCGCTAAGAATTACAATAGCTCAGGGCAAGGAGATGGAAATATTTTCTCGACAAACTCTGGGTCCATCATCAATTATAGTCCTTATGTTCAATAAATTGATTTTTGCAGCGGTTGTTTTATGCTTTTCTTTAAATCCGACTGGAGAAGCTTATTCTAAAACAGATTTTGAGATTGATGAGGAAATTCAAAATGTCGTTTCTCAACGACACCCGAAAGATACTCCAGAGTGGTGGCGAGGGCTAGGTCCCACTGCTCCACGTGTGATGATTGCTCTGTACGAAAAATCAGATCAAACGTATGTGCGTTTAAGGTTGGTGGAGGGTTTAGCTTATTTTAGTGAGGACTCAAAGGCTGTCGAATTTTTAAAGCAACAAGCCGATTTGACTTCGGATGATGTCATCCGAAATTCTGCGATCAGAAGTGTAGGAATCTCTCAGGGGGCAAAGGAGATTGACTTTGTATCCAAATATTTACATCATACAGATGCTCAGACAAGACTCATGGCAGCACAGACAATCCAAGGCATCAATGACCCACAAGTCAAAACCCTATTGGAACAATATAAGAAAGAAGAAAAGGCAAAATGGATTATCGATCGATTGAATGGAAGGTTTCAAACCCCGACTCAGCCTTTAGAAATTGTTTCTAGTTCTGAAGATAGAGTAAACCCCATCTTAAGTGGGGTTTGGAGTGGAGTTTTGATTTACCCGCTGCTTAGCAAGAGTGGAATGACTGTTGTAACTGCCGAATTAAAGTTTGAAGGTAAAACAAAATCAGAATTGAAAGGCAAGATTTCTTTGCTGTTTAAGAAAAAAGCAACTCAAAATTTTGTTTTGAAAGGCCTCTTTAACAAAGGAGTTTTACTCAAAGGGTTGCTTCCAAAGGAAATCAGTCCTATCCTCGATGTGAGAAAAAATAAAATTCAAGACTTCGAATTTGATGGTGACATCCAAGAATTTCAGAGCTTATATTTGCTCAGGCTCTCGCTTCCTCAGTTGGGAGGCAACCTCATTGTGCGCAGGAACAACTAGTGGTCAGAGCACTGGGATGGCGGGAGTATTAAAAATGGAAAAATTAATAAAAGACTAAATAAACCTAGTTTTTTTCCCGATCAAAGAAGGGATGACGTTTAGAAGTAGAGATATTTTGCGCACTTTTTTAGTGGATGCCGATAAGCTTTGGTTTAAAGCAGATTTTATTGTCAAAAAAATGACAAGCACACCCGAGTTTAGAAGCCCCCAAATTGTTTTGTCTTTTTTCCAGCTTGTTCATTCCTTAAAGGGAACTGCCAGTATGATCCCGCATGCTGCTCCAATAGTAAAATCACTGCATCAGTTAGAGAGTGTTTTAGCCTGCCAGAGTACAGTGCAGTCCTCACAAGATCAAAGTTGGCTGCACTTAGCTCAAGAGTCACTAAAAAATGTAAAAAAAATATTAGATGAGCTGCATTCTCACGAGTCGCAGAAAGCTGCAGAGTTTCCGAATTTAGAGCCATTTCTTAGAACCAATGAGCCTCGAATTCAAAGGGATCAGAAAAAAGAGGAATGGAATTTTTCGCACAAGGGGATTTTCGTGCATGTCCATAGTCTTAGAAATGAACTCAAAGTCTGGTTTCAGCTCTCTCACGTCAAACAAGTTTTGACGGGTCAGGAAATAGCGGGTAGAAATGTTCTTTGCTTAAATGGAAATTGGGTTCCTGTTCTGGGTGAGCACTATCCTGGGACAGAAAAAAATTCTTTTGGGCTGGCTCTCCAGTTTAAATTAGGCCAAGCGGTAGTTCTTGTTTACGAAGTGATTGGGATTTGTAATTGGGCTGCTGCCAGTCAAATGCAAGCTCAGGATGGTTTGGATTTATTCCAAAATAGGCAAAATTTGCCTCGATCTTCTCTCCCTTTGCCTTCTTTAGCGCTAGGCAAAAATTGATTATTTAATTCTTTTATAAATACTGCAAAATAAGAGGTGAGGATAAATATGTCCAGTGTAACTCCAACAGAGGGTGGCTACAATTATTACCAGCGCACCATTAGTGAACTGGAGGATGAGCTTAAGCAAGAGGCAAAGAAAAATCAAAAAAATCGAGATGAGCAAGTTCAGGAGTTAGAAACCAACTATCAAACCTCTCTTAAAAAAAAGGACGAAGAGCTAGAGACAACGGTCAGAGATCTGAGGAATCATTTGGATGAGTCCATGAGGAGGGGTCAAGAAGAAAATCAAAATGAAGTCGCCAAAATAAAAAATGAAACCTACGACAAGTTCGGGCGCTATCAAGGCAATGAAGCTGATGTATTAAAACAACAGTTCGCGTCTGCTCAAAAGGGGTGGGATGAACAACACGAAAACGACAAAAAACTTTTGGGAGATTTGGAGAGTGAATACTCTAAAAGGATGGAGGTTTTTAATAAAGAAAATGCACTGAAACTTGAAAAAGTAGTCGCACAGGAGAGAGATTCATTTAATGAGCTTAATTCGAAGGGGCAGGATGATAAAAAAACTGCATTCAACGGTTACTTAGATACGATCAAGCGAGATTATCAAAATCTTGTAAACGATCAGGTGAGCCAAGCCAGTCATCAAAGGCGCGAAACACACCACGCTGTCGATGACGCCAAAATTGACTTCGAAAGACAAGTTGGGCGCCTTAAAGAAGTCGATGATTCTCAAGCTGCTTTTCAGCAGAGTGCGCACTCCGATGCCATTCAGTTGGCTGTAAAAAGGACTTCGGAGGCAGCGGACGAAAATAATAAAATATTGAGAACTCAAATCAAAGACTATTTGGAGAACGAAGAGCGCTATAAACATGATAAAGCAGATGGCACTGCAAAGGCAATTCGAGATTATGAGCGAGATGCAATTCAGAGAGAAAAAATGATTCAGGGAAGCTATCTTAATGAAATTGCTGATCAAAAAAGAATTTTGAGTGAAACGGAAGAAAATTATGCCTTAAAGAAAAATGAGGCTTTGAGAGACAAAGACCTTCATTTTACAAATGCGATAGAAAAACAAAACTTAGAAAACCATGTTGAGAAAAAAGATTTACTGAGCGCTTTTAATCAGGACCATCAACAAATGGGGGATCGTCTCAAATACGAGCATGAACAAGCGGGCATTTTAAACGAAAAAATTATCAGTACGTTGCAAGAACAGCGAGAAAATGCACTCAAAGAGCAAACTAAGGCTTTTAATGAAACCCTGCTGAGAAATAATGAATATCACGGAGATCGAGAAAAACAGTTAGAAAATGAACTAAATTATAGAAAAAATACAGCAGATATTGCTGCGATACCGCCAGCAGCAGAAGCCAATTTGAGAAAAGCTATTGTCACTGAGTACGAAAAAACGTTCCAAGTAGAGCATGAGTCCAATCAAAACTCGATGGATCATTTTAAAAGAGAATATGCGAACCGACTACAAAATGAAACAACAGATGGGGTGATGAGGCAAAATCAGCTGAATCAAAGGCACGCTTCTGAGATGCAAGAGGAGCGGATGGGTTTCTTGAGCCATTTGCATGATTTTGAATTTATGAAAGAAAATACACTCAAAAACAAAGAATCTGAGCATTCACGAGAAGTCGATAGTTTAAACAATAGTTATGCACAAGCTTTAGACAGGCAGAGAAAACAAAATGACGAGCTTTTGGAAAATACAAAATCAGAACTCCATGGAAAAATACAACAAATGCGACTGGACCATGATTTTGAGATGCGTATGATGCAAAGAGAATCTGCAGCCAAGCAGAACGGGATTTCCAGAGATTATGAGAAAAAGATCACTGACCAAAAGGGTGATTTCGAAGGTACAGTTTCGGCGCAGAAAGAAGAATCCAATAAAAACATACGGGATCAAGAGCGTGTTCATAAAAAGGAAGTCGAAGATTTGGTCAAAACTTACGAACAAAAATTGACGCAGCAAGAATTTCAAATGAAAGAGCGTGATCGGTTGATGTCTCAAAATCATGAACAAGAGCTCGATAATATCAGGCGAGCCCATAATAGCATGCTGCAAAGGCGTAGTTCCTAGCCCTCCTGGCTAGAAATCCTTTGGGGTCCGGGCAAATTTTTCCTTTCCATTTCTGTGGCGCCCCATTAAAAAGAGAAGATGAGTGAGCAGGTGCCTAAAGAGCATACCCTTTATTTGATTGATGTCAGTTCTTTTATTTTTCGAGCCTACTATGCCATCAATCGAAATTTAAAAAATCGAAAGGGGGAACCCACCAACGCCACCTATGGAGTGGCGACGATGTTACTGAAGCTCTTAGAACAGGCAAGACCTCAGTATTTGGCTGTGGTTTATGACTCTAAAGAACCCTCCTTTCGAAAGGAAATTTATTCGGAGTACAAAGCCAATCGCTCATCCCCTCCTGAGGACTTGATCCCACAATTTGACCGAATTACAGAGCTCGTCAAGACCTTAAATCTTTACTCTTACCGCCAATCAGGGGTGGAGGCTGATGATTTGATTGGGACCCTGACCCAGAGATGGCTTAAAATGTCTAAAGACAATCACGTTTTATTACTCACAGGCGACAAAGACCTCATGCAGTTGGTTGGAGATAGGGTGCAGGTTTGGGACACCTTAAAAGACAAAGTTTTTGGGAGTGACGAAGTTTTTGAAAAATTCGCAGTTTGGCCCACTCAAATTCGGGATTACTTGAGTTTGGTTGGGGATAGTTCTGACAATATCCCTGGTGTTCCAAGTATTGGCCCTAAAACGGCTTCGGATTTAATCAAAGAGTTTGGCAGTCTAAAGTTTATTTTGGATGCAGCGGAGGCTGGAAAAATCACAGGTAAAAAAGGCGAAGTGATTAAATCCAATAAAAAGGCAGCGCTTCTTTCCTATGAGTTAGTGGGTCTAAAGATGGATTTGCGTCTAGATTTAGATTTAGACTCACTTCGATATCGCTTTCAGGTGAGTGAGGAGTGCCTCAAGCTTTTTAGAGAATTAGATTTTAATACCTTGGCCGAAAAATATCGAGACAAATGTGGAGACAAATGTGGAAAAGACAAAGGGGCGGAAAAGGAGCCTACTCAAACTTCTTTCGAAATCCCTCGCTCTCCTACCAATTTTTCTCCCATTCAATCTGAAAAAGATTTGGAGGCACTTTTAGGTAAGATAGATAAAAAAGGCGAGTTTGGCTTTGACTTAGAGACCACCTCGCTTAACCCGAGATCGGCAAAATTGGTGGGTCTATCGGTCTGTGTGGGAGTGGAGCAGTCTTTTTATATCCCTGTCGGGCACACGAGCACTGAAAAACAACTTCCTAAAGAGTTTGTCTTAGAAAAATTAAAGCCCTTTTTGGAAAATCCAAAATTTAAAAAAATTGGCCAAAATCTAAAATATGACTGGAGCGTTTTATGTGAGCAAGGGATCAGGCCCGATGGTATTGGAGCCGATACGATGGTGGCCTCCTACGTTTTAGATCCTGAGGGGCGTCACAACTTAGGTGTATTGGCTGCAAAATACTTGGGTTACGATATACTCACATACGAAAAAGTTTGTGGTAAAGGGAAAGACGAAATTTCGTTTGATCAAGTGCCGATCGAATTGGCCACCCGTTATTCGGCCGAAGATGCCTGGGTGGCTTTTAGGCTTTGGGAATGTCTAAAGCCAAAGCTTTATCAAGAAGGGCTCATGCAAGTGTTTGCAGAAGTTGAGCTCCCCCTGGTTGCTGTATTGGCAAAAATAGAACTTCAGGGTGTGTGTATTGACGAGGGTTGGCTTGGAAAACTTTCGCAAGAGTTCGAAAAAGAACTCAAACAGATCGAAGAACGTACACTCGCTTTTACAAAAGAGCCCCTCAATTTGAATTCTCCCAAACAGCTTGCAAAATTTCTTTTCGAAGACTTAAAACTCCCCGTGCAAACCAAGACAAAGACAGGCTACTCTACAGACGCCTCAGTGCTAGAGGCCTTGAGTCCTTTGCACGAAGTTCCGAGACTTTTACTGGAATATCGAGAAATTTCTAAACTCAAAGGCACGTATGTGGATCCACTCCCCTTATTAAAAGACAAGAAAACAGGAAAAATTCATGCAAGCTTTCATCAAACGGTAGCTGCTACAGGAAGGCTTTCGAGTTCTGATCCCAATTTACAAAATATTCCAGTTCGTACTGAGCGGGGGAAAAAAATACGTCGTGCTTTTATTCCATCCCCCGGAAATGTTTTACTGTCCGTGGATTATAGCCAAATTGAACTGCGTATTTTGGCACACATGAGTGGAGATAAAAATCTCTCTCAGTCATTTGAAAGAGACGAAGACGTGCATTTGAGAACAGCCAGTGAGATTTTTGGAATCTCGCCCGAGAAAATTTCAGATGAGCAAAGAGGGGTCGCTAAAGCCGTTAATTTTGGGCTCATGTACGGAAAAACAGCATTTGGACTTTCGCAGGAGCTAAAAATTCCAAGGGTAGCAGCCAAGCAGATCATCACTCGATATTTTGAGCGCTACAGTGGGGTCAAAACGTTCTTAGATAGCCTCATTGTCGAAGCACGCGAAAAAGGTTTCACGACCACTCTTACGGGTCGCAAGAGGCGACTCCCTGATTTGCATTCAAAAAACCCAATGATTAGAGCAAATGCCGAGCGCATGGCCATGAATACGCCCATCCAAGGCACCGCAGCAGACCTCATGAAACTGGCCATGATCACGCTCGATCATGAGCTTGAAAAGCGTGGGCTCGCTTCGCGCATGATTATTCAAGTGCACGACGAACTTGTTTTGGATGTTTCAAAAGAAGAGATCCAAGAAGTAAAAAAATGTGTAATCACTGCGATGGAGGGCGCCATGGATTTTGACGTACCACTAAAGGTAAATGTGTCTTCAGGCCTGAACTGGATGGAGCTCTAAGGGGGGCTGGATTGCTTTGGATTAGCACAAGAGGTCCGAGATTATAAAATTTTAGAACATCTGTTCGAAATTTAAGCCAAAAAGCTTTTAAAATAGGTGCAAGTTTGAGTCGAGAGTTTTCAGAAATACAAAGTCTCTCATTCCATATTTCGGCACTTTTCAGTGCAGCTTGTGTCAAGTGCAGAGCCGTTTCTTTTGGAATTTTAGAATTCAAATCAATCGAGCTTTCGATCAGAGCTCGATAAAAGGGATAAGAGAGAAGATAAAACTCAAGATCATAAGAGATCTGGAGTGATTTGAGAGTGTCGTGGATCATTTGAAATGGCGGCAGATCATAGGGGTGGGGCGCTGTGCTCTCAAAATCACTGGGGTGGAGTCCTAAAACCGGAGTTTGCTCTAAAAAAAACTCCGTTTGTTCTAAGACTTTTAGAAAACTTGCACTTCCGAAGGTCTCAGAAAGTAGACGGAGAATTTTGCTTTGCGTTTGGAGGGTGAGGGTGGTGAAGTGGAGGAGGTTCATTGATTTTAAATTTAAGGTGGTTTTATTTTTAATATTTTTATTTCAATTGATTGTCATCATTTTATTCATATTCGCTGGCCATATTCGTCAGCAAATGTGGTTTGTGTGATTAAGGTAACACACAAACAAATTCCAAAAAAAACAGACTTCATAAAATATTCTCCCGTTTAAATTTAGCATATAAAATATATGCATTGAAAAGTTGACTATTTATATAATATTAGTGTAAATATGTAAATAGGTAATTTTTACATACTTTGCATTCCCTTACCAACCCGCCCGACTCATGGAGGTGAGAGTTTCTATGGCCGATACCACCTCAATGTTTTTTTGAGAATATTTTCTAATCGGCTGTCCTATTATTTGAGTGGCACGTGGAATTGATATTTTTTCTGAAAAATATTTGAGTGAACGACTGATTTGATCATCAGCCCATTTTGCCTCAATTAATTCGATTGGTTTTCTTTCTTTCAACACAACAAAATCAACCTCATGCCCCTCTTTGTCTCGCACATATCTTAATTCGTATCTGTAGCCATCTCGGTCTTCCAGAAAGTGAATTAATTTGAGCAAGTGTGTCGCTATTAAATTTTCAAATCTTGCGCCTTCGTCACCCTCTACATCTGCATTGTCAAAAAAATAAATTTTTGGTGGTTTTTGAATAGCCCTGGCTATATTTTGCGAATAAGGGCGTACTAAAAATAGGAGGTACATTTTTTCTAATACATTAATCCAATGTTTAATGGTGGGTTGAGAAATTTCTAAATTTTCTGCTAGATTTTTGACAACAACTGGCCCCCCCACTCGGGTTCTCAAAAGATCCACGAGTAGGCTTAAGGAAGAAATATCTTTCAAGGATTCAAGGTCTCGCACGTCGTCTTTTAAAACTCGGTCAAGCCGTTCTCTGCGCCACCTTCGCGCCTGTTTTTCATCATTTTCCAGAAATGGCTCTGGAAATCCTCCGACTTTCATGAGTCGGTTTAATCCTTCTTGAGGTGAGATCTGTCTAGGTAACTCACTGATTGTAAATGGATGTAATCTCCAATAATGGTATCGGCCTAAAAGGGAGTCCCCACCTCGTCTGTAAACATCCATGCGTGCACTTCCTGTAATGACAAACTTGTGGTTTTCTTTTTGTGTATCATAAATTCCTTTAATCCAGTTTTTCCATTTTTTGTATTTATGAAGTTCATCAAAAATCATGAGCTCATTGTCGTTAGACCATCTTCGAGCCAAAATTTCTTTCTTTTGTTCCGTATCATCCCAGTTCAAGTAAATGGGCTCTCTAAATCTGTTCATGAGAGTTTTAGCAAGTGTTGTTTTGCCTGTCTGTCTAGGGCCACCTATGAAAACCATTTTCTTCTTTAGATCTAGCAAAAGGTTTTTAGTCAGGTAGCGCATGATATGACTATAATAAACTATACTTTACTATAGTCAAGTCTGAAGTAAAGTATGGTTTATTATAGTCATACGCTCCCAAACCCCCAATTCAGGTTTTGAAAACTTTGGATTTAACGCTGCAAACCATCTTCCGTGCCAAAAGTTGGGGGTGATTTTTTGATTGGGATCGCTTTCTGTATAGAGCAAAATCCCTTGTGGCCAGAGTGTTTTGATAAGATTTTTGTGCCAATTTTCGATCGTACTTATTGGCAAAGTTGCTTTGAGTATCCAAAACTCCCATCCGCATTGTATGGCTTCAAAAGCTAAAATTTTTTCTAGTTTTCTGTCCATACGCTCTAGGCTTTTAAATGGAGATGGAGTGGTTTTGATTTTTTCTTCTTTTCCAAGATCGGCATTTTCAAGGAGTTCGAGCAAAGGTTGATCGAGGTTTTTTAAATTTGTTAAAAAATGAATCCTGTTTTCTGTCTTTCTTTTCTCTTCGACAAGATTTTCCTGCCCATGGGCTAAGGCGCGAGATTGATCTGCATGGGCTTGCTCTAATAAGTCCCTCAAAAGAACTCTTCTGAGTAAATTGACTTCGTCTGGGTTTTTTAATAGTTTTCCCAGATGTTTCCATTTTGCTTCGTATTTTTTAATTTCAATCACTTCTCTTCTCTTAATATGGGATGAGTGATTCCAGGTGGTTTTGTGTTTGTTAAGTCTTTTACAAAGGTATTTATTTCAGTAGGATGATCGGTATGAAATTTTTCTGTGTTGACGGGGTCTAATGTAGGGGGAACTGGAGGTGGATCTTTCCTTGCCGCTTTGAGTTTTAGGAGGGCTTCAAGCAGTTTTGGATTTTTTAGCAAGGATTGGTATTTGGGATCCTTAAACTCTTGTGCAATTATTTCTTGTGGACTCTGATTTTGAAAACTGTCTTGGATCAGTTTCTGAAGATTTTTAAAGTCTATACATATTTTTTGATAATTTTTTTCTGTCTGGGGCTCGAACTGAGGGGAAGTTAAAAGCAATTCGTCAAAAATATTTTTTACTGTAGGATCCATGTCGGAACTCCTTTGAGGTGTTCAGCAAGGGTATCGGGGCTTAAATTTCCAAAATCACTACAGGAGATCCCAAAGGGTTGAACCTTTAATCCCAATAAGTTTTTCTTCAACACTTCTAGAGCCGCAAGTGACACCGGCTTTCTCGCAGCGGAAGTATTGCTTTTTCCACAGCCCAATAATACAAAGTGATAGAGACGAGCTTGTTTCCAGGCCGGGATGTAAACACACTCCCCCTGCTTGCCAGTGATCAGGCCAGCTTTTAAAAAATAAGAAAAAACCCCCTGAAATTTCCAGTCGATTATGCCAGCAAGAGCCTTAAGCGGCCTTTCGTTTTCATAAAAAGTGAGACACAGTGAGTTGAGTTCTCCCAAAAAAAGTGCATTTTCTGGATTTTTTAAGTCGGCCATTTCTCTGCTATTTTATCGATTTTTCTTCACGGAGTCCAGTATTCCATTGATAAAGGGGGGCGACTCCTCAGTTCCAAACTCTTTGGCAAGCTCAATGGCCTCATTGATTGTGACCTCTGCGTCAATATCAGGATAATTGAGCATTTCGTAAATAGCCATTCTTAAGAGGGATCGATCGACGGAGGGCATCCTTGAGACTTTCCAATTTGTGGCGTGTTTTTCTAGAATGGGGTCTATTTGGCCTATGCTTTTGAGTGTTCCCATTACAAGATCTTGGGCAAAAGCCTGCAAGGATTCTGGGACTTTAAAGTGTTCAAAATGGCTTTTGAGTTGAGCTGGGTCAAATTCCGTCCCTTTGCGATCAAAGCTGTAGAGGATTTGAAGTGCAACTTCTCTGGCCATGCGACGGGATTTCACTGGGTTTTTTCCTCTTCTACTTTATGCTGGAAATTAAATAAGGGTAAGCTCGATTCCTCTTCTTTTTGGACAAGGGGCTCTTTCAGCTCTGCTACAAAATCGTCTACATCCTTAAAGTCACGGTAAACTGACGAAAAGCGAATATAGGCTACTTTGTCTAATTGATGAAGTTCAAGCATTACAAAATGACCTATGGTTTTGGCCGGAAGTTCCTTGAGTCCAAAGGCTTGGATTTGTTTTTCAATTCGAGTGAGGATTTCTTCGACTTTGTAGGTTGGGATGTTTCTTTTTTGACATGCTTTTTTTATTCCACCTAAAACCTTTTCTCTAAGATAAGACTCTCTTCGACCATCTTTTTTAATGATCATGGGCATGAGCTCTTCCACTCTTTCGTAAGTGGTAAAGCGTCCTTCGCACCTAGGACACTCCCTCCTACGGCGAGTGATATCTCCAGTTTGGTTGAGTCGAGAGTCAATCACTTTTGTGTCTAGTTGGGTGCAAAAGGGGCACTTCATATTGGCACACCATAGCCTTAGCTTTTAGATTTATAAACAGGAAAATGACTGCAGAGTTCTTTGACTTCATTTCGAATTTTGAGCAATCCATCAGGCGCGCCTTTTTGGTCTAAGGCCTTTGAAATCCAGTGGGCAATACGTTTCATTTCTTTTTCTTTCATCCCACGAGTGGTGACAGCGGGTACCCCAATGCGGATGCCGCTGGCTATAAAAGGACTTCTTTTTTCGTTCGGTATGGTGTTTTTGTTGACGGTGATTCCTGCTTGATCCAGCCAGACTTCAGCGTCTTTGCCAGTAATCTGCCCATCTTTAGTGAGGGTGAGATCCACCAGCATCAAGTGGTTGTCTGTGCCGTTTGTCACCAAAGAAAAACCACATTCCATTAATGCCTCCGCCAATGTTTTTGCATTCGAGAGGATCTGTTTTTGGTAGGCGATAAACTCAGGCTTTAGGGCTTCTCCAAAAGCCACAGCCTTCGCCGCAATGACATGCATGAGCGGTCCACCTTGAATCCCTGGAAAAATCCAGGAGTTTACTGCTTTTATTTTTTCAGCACTCGATAAAATCAAACCTCCTCGAGGACCACGCAAAGTCTTGTGTGTGGTCGAAGTGGTATAGGTGGCATGCGAAATGGGCGACGGATGCAACCCCACGGCTACAAGCCCAGCAATGTGGGCAATATCGACCACCAGGTGCGCCTGTGTTTCGCGAGCAATTTGGCCTAAAATTTCAAAATTAATGACCCGAGGGTACGCGCTTGCCCCTGCCACAATGACTTTAGGGTTTTCTTTCATGGCACTCTCGCGAATGAGATCATAATCTAAGAGGTGAGTTTCGGGATGGACTCCGTAGCTTAAAACTTTAAATAGTTTGCCACTAAAATTGGCGGGACTTCCGTGTGTGAGGTGCCCTCCATGCGACAGATTCATCCCGAGCATTTTGTCGCCTGGCTGCATGAGGGCAAAATAAGCAGCCATATTGGCTTGAGACCCAGAGTGAGGTTGAACATTTGCCGCCTCTGCTTTGAAGAGTTCGCACACTCTTTGAATGGCTAAGGCTTCTACTTGGTCTACAAAAGTGCAGCCCCCGTAGTAACGCTTCTGCGGATAACCTTCGGCATATTTATTGGTGAGCAAAGATCCTTGAGCCTCTAAAACTGCCGGACTGACATAGTTTTCCGAAGCAATAAGTTCTAATCCATCTTCCTCTCTTTCGTGTTCTTTTAAAATGGAGTCCAAGATGAGGGGGTCTACTTGTTTTAAGTGGGCGTACATGAACTCCATATAACACGATTTTGCTGAAAAAGGCCCATCTGCTTTGTCAGATTTTATCAAAAAATCCTCACATACTGCCGTGTATGCTCCGGTTTTTTGAGAAAACCTTCCTCGCATCTGGGCCTTTTTGAGCAAAATCTGACTTTTTCAGCAGAATATAACACGACTTAGATCTAACTTCTATTATGGAGTGATGAGGGAGTATATCTAAAACAATCTTTTGCTAGTCTAAAACAATGTTTTGCTGGTAATGTCAAAAAAAGTGCATTGTTTGCTCAAAAGGAGTCACCATGAGGCTACTAACGGTTCTCTCGTTTTTATTTTTCTTTGCTGCTTTAGAAGTCTGTCTCGCTGACACACAACAGTTTTATCTGCAAGCTGTCGAATTGAGCGGTACAAAATTTTGGTTGCCTTCGACCGTGGTTGTCAAAAAGGGGGATACTGTAAAAATACATTTAGTGAACAAAATTCCAGGGATAAACAGTCTGCATGGTTTTGCAATTGATGCTTTTAAGGTAAAAGAAGTAATTGATACAAAGGGCAAAGAAATTGAGTTTACCGCTGATAAAGTGGGTCTCTTTCCTATTTATTGCCAGCTTCATCCCGCGCATATTGGTGGTCAACTCGTGGTTTTGGACGCAGGCAGAGCCGGGATGGAGAAGTAATCGGACCTAGACTCGAGTCTATTTGCGTTCGAATTTTATGCAGGTGATGTGCCAATGAAACAACTTCGTCGGGACTCATTTTGAGATCGCATAGCATTTTAATCCCGAGATCTTTGAGCGAGGCATTAGTCTGTCGGCCTGAGGAGGTTAACTTGACGAGTACGGATCGTTCATCGGCCTGAGAACGCTTCCGAGTGATCAGTTTTTTACTTTCAAGACGTTTCAAAAGAGGAGTCACAGTTCCTGAATCCAAGTGTAACTCTCTACATAATTCATTGACGGATTTCTCGCGACCGTCTGAGTCTCTTAACAAAACCAAAACCAAGAGTTGAGGATAGGTCAAATCTAGCGCAGTCAAATGTTTTTGATAAAGCCGAGTCATGGATCTAGAAGTAGAATAGAGAGCAAAACATAAGAAATTACGAATGTCCCATTTTGGGTCCTTTTTAATCGACATATTCAGACCTCCATCATTGGTTTTGCTGTGTGTTTTGCCATCCCTGCATAGGAGATAGCAAGGGAGCGAGAAAATTTAAATGAGAAATCGTTCCCGACTCTTCTCTGGAATAGGCTTTTCAGAAAACTCAAGCTCACGAACTGGGGCCGCAAACCCTTCCATGTGGTAACGCTTAGGCCCTGCGATTCGCACATTTTATTGAGCTCAATAGGTTTGATAAAAAGCTCGAGTACATGGAGATTTTTGGGCGTTTTCTTGAGAGCAAATTCAACCAAACGAATAGCGATCCAATAAGAAAGAATGTTACGATTAAAGGTATGAAAAAAGAAAAGTCCACCCGCATTCAATACGCGCTTTACTTCCGAGATAATCCGTTCAGGATCACTAACATGTTCTAAAAAATCCATGCAGCAAACCGCATCAAATGTTCCGATCTCTTTGGGTAAATGGTGTGCATCAGCTCGAGTGTAATAAACCGTGTGTGTCAGATCAAACTTCTGAGCAATTGCCAGACTAGAAGCAGATTGATCAATGCCGGTAACTTGATGGTTATGGGTGGCAAGGGTGTTACTCAAAAATCCTGCCCCACAACCCATATCTAAGATTTTAATTTTACGATTCGAACCAAAATGTTTTTCAATTTCACTTTGGACCCACGGCCCTAGCAATCGTGATTCGGCTCTCAGTAGAGCGACAGGATCGTCGGTGGCAGTATACCAAGAGTCACCGAGTTCATCATAAATAGAATTATTAATGCCAGAATTATTGCTGCCGCCAGAGGCCAGGGCTATTTTTTTTTCCATAAAAAATTCCAATAGAGAGTTTGATAGATCATAAAAAAACACGTAACACAGAGTTGACCCATGAGAAGCGAAGGAATCCAAGCCAGTTGCCCAGTAGAGAGGGTGGCAGTGATTTGTTGGGTATCTCGTTCTACCCAAAAGATGCCGGTCGACAGGAACACGAGAGGGTGCAGCACGAATAAAATAGCATGCAGCCAGTTTTCTGCTGGGCTGCATTCCTGAGAGTGGACAAATTCGTCCTTGGTCACAAGGAATGAAGATATCAGAGCCAATAAGCAAAATACGATTATATTCTGGACGCTCACTCTGAGGAAAACTGGAACAGAGAGAGCTGCAATGACAGAAAGAGTATCCAAGGGGTGACCGATCCTTTCCCATCTTGGAAGGCCTCTTTTATGGTGAAAGTAGAATTCATCATAAAACATGGCCACTCCTTGAATTGTGATTGGGAACAAAAGTATAAAAACTGCCAAATATAACATCTTTATCCAAGCCTAGATCACTCGAAAGAGGGATCCATAAATGGTAAGTCCAGGTCCAAATGCTAGGCTCACCACTGGAGTTCCGGAGGGAAAGTTTTTTTCAAGGATTCTTTTCCAAACATGAGGAAGTGTTGCAGAAGACATATTTCCACGGTTTTTCAGAATCTCACGACTTTCTTCGAGTTGAGTGGATTTTAGTTCAAGAGCTTCCTCCAGCACATCAATAATTTTGGGCCCACCCGGATGTACTGCAAATATTGACTGGGGTATATCTCCCAGGTTCCAGCCGGCATTATTGTAGAGAGTCATTACAAATTCACGGATGCTTTGTTTAAGTAAAATCGGAACTCTCTTTCCCAGAGTCATTGCGAAGCCCCAATTTTCTATTGTCCAAGACATTTGATCCGTTGTATCTGGAACAATCTTTTCCTGAATATGGTAGAGATGGAATCCAGTCTTTTCTGTGCGCGGTCTGGCGACCCTGTACTTAATGCTTCCGTCAGCAAACAGTGTCTGTACGATCGTTTGCTCGACTGATTGAGCGGCTGGGTTCATATGAAGACTACAGATTTCTGTATGGACAATGTCGATTGTATTTACAGAAGCGGCGATATAACCCTGGGCAATCCGTATAGCCGGCATGGCTGCATAACAACCCATATGATAGGCGTGAGTAACTCCGGTATCCCATTTTTTATTGGAAACTAAAGTCTGAGCTGCACTAGGCGAAACATAACCGGTACATGTTACATGAATCAGTTGATCTGGAGCTTTTGTGTCACCGTGGGGATAGAGCGTCTCAAAAATTTCATTTGTCCGTTTTAAAAAGAATTGACCCCGTTCGCCCACACTTGGGCCTTCGTGAAGAGGCAGACTTGTTTTGAAGAGACTCCGGAGCTTTGAGTCTTTGATCCCTAGGTCTGGATGCTCAAAGCACCGTTTGGAAATTTTATCAGCCTTGACACCATGGAGTGCAAAACGGCTCAAAGCAACCTCTGGCGTTCCTTGGACTTCGCCATGATAGTTTGAGAGCCAAGTCTGACTTTGTTCTTGGGTTAAGGTGATCGTTGGGGTCACCGATTCAAAATCTGTTATGTCTGCTAAAATTTTTTCCATTTTAAGTACCACTCTTTCTGAGGGATTGAGATAACACCGGATTTAATTTTGTACAAGTAAATTGTATGCAACATAATCCGCCTCATTCTAAACGATGGGCCCCGGTGGCCGCCGGGGTGTACTAAGGGCCCGTTTTACAGGCCTTACAAGTGCGTGAGTGTTCGAGCAGCACGAAAAGGTAAGGTTCCTATCCATCCGAGCTACGCTCCTTTGAGAGCTTGGGGCTGAATACGTTCTTCAATTTCCTTATCCACAATTTCAATAAAGGTTGGCCTTAATTGGGTCTTCAAAAATTCAAGTGCCTCGTCGCTGAACTGCCTAATTTCCCCAAGATATAGTCCTTCTCGAAGTTTTTCTTTCATCAGTGTTTGATATTCACCATGAGGAGTAAACTTGGCAGCTTCTTTGTATGCATCAAGCAGATCACCCTCAATAACAATTGAAATTCTAATCTTGATGTTCTTAGAACTACAACCAGCCTCAGGAAGGAGGTCAGTCTTTCCAAATTTAATTTTTTTCTTCCTTGTCATGATATTCCTCCCATTTGGCCAAAAGCTCCGTCTGATACTGTTTTACGATGTCAATTAAGCGCTTAGCGTCTCGCTCGCTAAAACCTGTGTCGCCCATTATTTCAAAACTAGTGAGACTGACTTTCATTTCATCGCCATGACCAACGATGTGACAGTGTGGGTCGCCGTGGTCATCGATGTATATCTGAAATCTACAGCCCAAGGCCCTAACTACAGTGCCCATATACATCCTAATATATATAATATATATATGTCAATAGGATATCTACTCGGCACATATAACTGGAGTTTGTTCATCCGGCTCATGGCAGGCCGAGGTGCAAGTGCTGTACCTCTTCGGCTCGGGTTTGAATTGAAAAATAGATCCGGAATTCGGACTGATTGTCTGGTTCTGGATTAGTTAGTGTGACTGTTCTGCCTCATTTTTTTAATCTTTATTGGCTCTCTGTCTTGCGGGTCTTGCCTCGAGCCGGGTCAGGTACTTTTCTAAATGGGGGACGTCTTTTAGCATTTCGTATCTTTTGGCGTTCAAAAGCGAATGTCCGATCATTATATCTGCAGCAGAAAAATCGTCTCCCAATAGATACTGTTTCCCGTCCAGCGACTGATCAATGTAAGCTATTATTTCACTAAAATCTACACGTAGCTTTTCGGCTATAGCCGGAGAGCGTTCGGCTTCTGGCAGTCCTCGGGTCTGCTGAAAGAGCTGGGTAAAGGGCGGCTCAAATGTGCCTGCACAATAGAACATCCATTGTAAATAGAGGGGCCTTAAATCAGAACCGAAAGGAGGTGCCATTTTTTTATCCGGATATTTTTCAGTCAGATATTCGCAGATGGCGCCTGACTCAATCAATGTCAAAGCCCCCTCTTGAATGGCAGGCACCGCACCGTGAGGATGAATTTTAAAATATTCAGGATGAGACTGCGGCAAATCAGAGAGATTGAGGCGTACCAACTCATAGGGGATGTCCATTTCTTCTAAAAGCCACCTTGGACGGGTAGCGCGAGTGCGTGGGGAGTAGTAAAGTTTGATCATAATGTTTCCTTCTATCGGATTTTCTAAAATCTATCTATTTAATTGTTTGTGCTTAAGAGCTCGGAGCGAGTAGGTTTTTTAAACTGGACAATGTTTGTAGGCACAGGTTTGAGCCAAAAAAAGACAATGCAGACTTGTTTTGTACCCAAATTGCCCCAATGAGATAGAAAACACCCCTTTTTGCAGCAATATATACCCATGAGACTGCCTTAAATCCTGTGTCTTTCTATACACATACATTGTTTATATTTTTTTTAGACCAACGGAAGACTAGCCGAACAGTATATAGTTTTATGACAGATAGATGGGTATGAGTGGATGGGTGTGAGTGGATGGGTATGAAAAAAATATCAGATCTGGCGATCAATTCCAACGGGTTTGCGTTTGAACCCACGCAGGGTGAGTCTTTCTTGTTCAATGAGTCGGGAAACAAGCTCCTCGTTTGGTTACGCGATGGACATAGCATCGAAGAAGCTGCATCCCTTTTGTCTGTGGCCTATAGTATTTCGTATGGTGATTCTCTTTCTGATGTTCTTGATTTTTCTGCAAAACTTCGCATTTTAGGATTCGAGGTCAAATAATGCGCATTGCGATTTCTGGAATCAATGCCACCGATAATCCAGGGCCTGGAGTGGGTGTCGCTCGAAGTCTCAAAGAGGCTTACCCAGAAATCCAGATCGTTGGACTGAGCTACGACGGAAACGATTCTGGGCATTTTCTGAAATCCTATTTTGATGAGACACACATGATGCCTTATCCCAGTTGTGGATGGGGAGACCAACGGAGAAAGCTAGAATCGATCAATCAAAATAAAAAAATTGACTTGATCATCCCTTGTTTAGACGCCGAACTTCCACTCTACATCCAATACCAAAATGAAATCGAGACGGAGCTTGGAATTCGACTTTTTCTGCCCACTCACGAACAATTTGATCAACGAAACAAGAATAATTTATCTCAAATTGCTCGCCGAGTTGGAGCGAAGTATCCCAAGATATTGGCAGTTGACAGCATGGAGCAAATGAGGCGGGCGATTGATGACGTGTTTTCTTTTCCATTCTTTATCAAAGGAAAATATTATAAGGCGTACAAAGTGAGTTCGTACTATGAAGCGATGGCTCGGTTTGATGAATTAGCAAACGAGTGGGGTTACCCCGTACTTTTACAAAAGATGGTGACTGGAATTGAACTCAATCTTATCGGACTTGGAGATGGAAAAGGCGGTTTACTCGGTTCCGTGGCAATCAAGAAACTGGCGACAACCTCTCAAGGCAAGATTTGGACTGCAGTAACCATTCGCAATGAGAAGTTGAGTGCTGTGGCGACTAGTTTTGTCAAAATTTCGCGTTGGAAAGGTCCGTTTGAGCTCGAATGCATTGTGGGAAACGAGGGGATTTATATTATTGAAATCAATCCGCGGTTTCCTGCTTGGACGTATTTTGCGACTGCTTGCGGAGTCAACCTTCCCATGAAATTGCTTCAGACTTTAAAACACGAACATCTCAGTGCAGTTGGCTCCGCTGTTGGCTCTGCCGTTGGCTCTAAAGATTCTCAGAATTACGGAGTCGGAAAATTATTGATTCGCTACTGCGACGAAATTGTCACGGATTTGGCTAGTTTAATCGGTTGTAACACTCCTGAGACCGAGAAAGAGGAACAATATGATTCGAAACAAAAGACAGCGTAATCAGTTTTGCAACACGCTCCTCTCGCTGGTTATATTTTTTATTTCTATACTATTGATGACAAGTGGGCGGGCTTGGGCTGAATCCAACTTATTTGGTAATGACGAATGCAAAAAGTGGATGGATACTGCAAGATACTACATTCAGATTGAGGATCGATCGAGTGTGGATGCCGTAATCACATACCTCTCAGCAAAAAACTCGCCTTGTCCGAATACGAATGCTCGTAATCAAATGCTTGCTAACTTGCAAAAAGATGCGGAGAATCTTGAGTATCCTACATTCAACTCTCCATCGACTTTTAGCTTAGGACCCTACTTTGGTTCGCTCTCATTTTCGTCTGGAGCCGCTAAGGCTTCTGGCATCGTAACGGGTCTCTACGGAAGCTGGAGCAATTACTACAATACCGTCGAGTTAGCTGCTGATCGCATTGGCTTCAAGTTGACCACCGGAGCCGCAGATGTAATCCAATGGGACGTTGGAGGATATTACACGCGAGTGCTCGGTGACGAGCATTGGAAAGTCAAAGCAGGCGCCGTAAATATCACGAGCACGGATCGTCCTAACGGTATAGGCCGTGTTTATGGCTTATCTTTGAATTATTTTACTTACCCATTCGAATTTGGCATCGAGAACTACCTCTCCCTCTACCCAACTTTTGTAGCCAAGCCCCTCTCCATTTACCAGTTTACCCCTTACCTTAACTACTATAATGGCAATGCATCTTTTAAGTTGACCGGTTTTTTTATAGATTATTATTCTTTTTCAGACACTCTAATGACGACTGCGCTGGAAGGATCCACCTTGCTCTCCTCCGGGCAACTCGAAATAAGCTATTTATTTGCTCCCATCTCACTCTCCGTCAGTGGGTTAACTGGAAAACGAATATTCGGAGTGCACCAAGGCGGATTTGTAGTCGAAAACTCAATTGAAAATCATAAAAACGTTTTGGGTGCTTCGATTGGTGGAGTCTTTGGAGGGTTTTTCATAAAAGCCAGTTACAGCTATGATTCTATCTTTAATGCACAACTTAATAAAAGCTATAATGTAAATGGGTGGTTATTGTTAGTGACCTATAACTTTTGAGCCAAAGGGGGGCTCTATCTATGAAGACGAATATCTTTGAATGTTTTATTTTACTCTTTTTTGCCATGGGTGCTTGGGCAGGAGATCTGGAGCGTCAGGTTGCGGTTAGAGAGTCTTATCAGCTTGAAAGCCAGAAAAATTTTCCTGGGGCCATAAAGGCTTTAGCAGGTGCATACAATGCTGACTCGAAAGATTATTTTCTAAATCTGCGGATGGGATGGCTGAACTACGTACTTGGAAACTACAAGAATGCCATCAAACACTACGATACAGCACTTGAGTCCAGAGCCCAATCCATGAGTGCGGGCATTGGCAAAGTCAATGCACTCATGGCCCAAAAAGACTGGAGTGGAGCCGCTCGAGCCAATAAAGACCTATCCAAAATTTTTCCGACTGATTACGCCGTGAACCTGAAACTGGTCAACATCTATATTATTGAAAAGAATTTTGAAGAAGGACTGAAGATTGTCGGAGACCTGGTCCCTTACTATCCTGAGAACGTTGAGCTTCTTAATACCCAAGGTTATTTGCAGATATTGAGTGGGCAAAAGGAGAATGCTGAGAAGGTTTTCCATCAGGTTCTCAAGGTCTCTCCAGACAACGTGATTGCCAAGAGTCATCTCGTACAACTGGCAAAGACGAAGTGAGGTATCAACCCCCTACTATTGTGAGAATGCAGGCCTCCTACCATTCCAAAGTTGGCTTGGAGAGTGTAGGATATCAGAAAATTCGAACTGAGATCGATGGAGTGAGTATTGATGATCTGGTTTGTAAATACGGCTCCCCGCTTTTTGTCTATTCTGAGAAACTCATCCTTAAGAAATACAAAGAGGCTCATCAGGCATTTTCAGAACAGTATCCCAATGTCCAGTTTGCTTGGAGCTACAAGACCAACTACCTTCGTGGCATTTGTTCAATCTTTCATTCTGAAGGCAGTTACGCCGAGGTAGTGAGCGAGTTTGAGTATCAAAAGGCTAAGGCTTCCGGAGTTCCCGGAAAGCAGATCATCTACAATGGTCCCCTGAAGTCAGATCAGTCGCTCCGAGATGCCATTTATGACAGTGCTATGATTCATGTGGATAATTTCGGAGAAATCGATCGCCTTGAAAAAATAGCGGAGGAATTAAATCTCAATCCGTTTGTTGCCATTCGGGTCAACATGGATTCTGGTGTTCAGCCGCAATGGTCGAGGTTCGGATTTAACTTGGAGTCAGGACAAGCCCTGGATGCGGTGAAGCGCATTGTCTTTGGGAAACGTCTTAGACTCAATGGCCTACACACACATATTGGAACATTTATTTTAGATCCCGGATGCTATAAAACTGCTGCGTCGAAATTATGTCAGTTCATGAAGCTGATCCAAAGCTCTATGAAAATCAGGATTTCATACTTAGATTTAGGAGGGGGCTTTCCATCTCTTTCTCAGTTAATTGGGGTGTACCAACCACCGGATGTTTCAGTTCCGTCGATTGAAGTTTTTGCCAAAGCGATTTGCCAAACCATCAAGCAAAACCTGCCTGGAGAAGATCTACCCAAGCTCTTTATCGAGGCGGGGCGCCATTTGGTGGACGAGGCAGGATATCTCATTACCTCAGTGGTCGCTCAAAAGCTCACTCCTGATGGCACTCGTTCCTACGTGCTCGATGCAGGAGTAAACCTGCTCTACACTTCGCGGTGGTATCGTTATAATTTTGAGTTGGATCGTGAGCTCAGGGGGCCTCTCGAACCCGCCGTTCTCCATGGCCCGCTTTGTATGAATATCGATGTAGTTTGCGAAATCATGACGCTTCCGCCTTTGCCTCGAGGAACGCGGATGATTCTCTCGCCTGTAGGCGCATATAACATTACCCAATCTATGCAATTTATTCAGTATCGGCCTGAGGTTGTTTTGGTTAAAATCAACGGACAAGTGGCCTCGATCAGAAGGCGAGAAACTCTGGAGTCCATTGAGTTTGACGAAAGGCCAGGGTGACGCATTGTGCAGTCATGTCGTGAGCATTCTTACCGCCTACTCAAATATTCTTTTTTTGAATAACGCCCGGCTTGGATTTGGGGTTTTGGCGCTAAGTTTTATAGTTCCAAACATTGGTGCATGCGGATTAGTGGCTGCAATAGTTGCCTTAGTTTTTGGACGTTTAGTGAACTCTGGTATCAAGCATGATCAGTACGATTATCCACTTGTAAATGTCATTCTGATCGGATTTTTTTGCGGGATGGTTTTCCGGTTGGATTGTCTTAGCATATTTTTGGTCGCTATAATGGCTCTGGCCACAATGGCTATGACCGTTTTCCTCAGTTCTTTTTTCGCTCCCTACAGAGTTCCAGTGCTCTCCCTGCCATTTTCTATCCTTGGCTTAGTGTTACTTGCAGTGGCTCCCCAGTACAGCGGATTGTTTGTCTTGGGCAACTATGAGCTACCGGTATTTGCTCCCGATCTCATAAAGATCCAATCCCTTAATGATTTTGGCAAGTGCCTGGCTGAGCTGGTTGCAATCCCATATCCAGTGGTTGGGCTCTTGCTGGCACTTTTTGTTTTATTGCGTTCAAGGCTTGCATTTTTATTTATGATCATCGGATTTTTAGAAGGGCAGTTTCTCGAATTGATGCTGGCCCATCCTGCGGTTCGAGACGCACATCAGTTTTTTGCGTTCAACGACATTCTCACTGCGATGGCCTTAGGCAGCGTCTTTCTTGTTCCTTCGGCTCGGACGTTTGTAATCACGATCGTAGGAGTTGCGATTACGGTAATCCTGGGAGATGCCCTCCAGGGCATGTTGGGATTTTTTCATCTGCCAGTATTGACTATTCCATTTTGCCTCACCGTTGGAACAATGCTCATTCTTATGCGCGCTCTGCACTGTCGGGATTTCGTACCACTTAACGATGTGGGAACAACTTCGGAGAGTGCTTTGGAAAAGCGAATATCTTCGGTAGAAAGATTTCAGCTGGATAACATACAGATTGGCCATCCCGTATCCGGACAATGGAAGATCAGCCAGGGACGAAACGGCCTATTTACCCATCAGCCACCTTGGCAATACGCCATTGATTTGGTTGGTGTAGACAGTCAAGGAAAGTCATTTAAGGAGCAGGGGCGGGTTCTTGAGGACTACTATGCTTACAAGCGGCCCATATTGGCACCTGTCAGTGGTTATGTGACCGAAGAAGTGAGTCACTTGGCGGATTGTTCGGCTGGAGCTGTGGATCACTCTTCGCCCTGGGGCAATTATGTCATTATAAAAACCCTGGGTGGGCTGTATGTCGAACTCAGTCATCTGATGCAAAATTCGCTTTTGGTCCGTCAGGGTGACTACGTCACCGAGGGGATGCCGATTGCAGCTGTTGGTAACAGCGGAAATTCGCCGGAGCCCCATCTTCATATTCAGGCCCAATACGCGCCCTATCTTGGAGCAGCCTCGGTTCCCTTTAAGTTCGTATCCTACATTCAGGGGACTGAGATTGTATTTTCCGGAATTCCTTCCGAAGGTCAAACGATCGAAATGCTTCCACCCAATTTGATCATCGATCAGGCCCTCTCCTTTGTACTGGGAACGCGTCTCGTGTTTTGTGAGTCCTCTGATCCCACATCCAAAACAGAGTTCCACACTCAAATGGACTCAGTGAGCGGATATTTATATTTTTCGGATGAAAGTGGAAATCGACTTTATTTCTCAAAAAATCGCCATTACTTTTGTTTTTTTGACTACTTTGGAAATAGAAACAGTACCTTAAAACGGCTGTATTCAGCAGCGTCCAGGATTCCGGTAATTCATAGAGAATCTTTGACATGGAGTGAGATTTTGCCGACTACGCTCCAGTTACACCCACTGCTTCATTGGCTGCTTTTTCCATTTAGTGTTTTTACCCAAAGGCCATTTTTGAGAAGAGGAAGCTATTCGTTTGGAGATGGGACTCTCCACATCCTGGGACAAAGTATCTGGAACGGAAAGGTTGTCTCCACTCGAGTTGAGCTTGATCCGGCCCAGAGGATCGTCTCATTCGAAGTAGGTGGACATCGATATGAACTAAACCAAAGCCCAGGAAAAGTACCGGCTGCACCCAAGCCTGCTTGTGGAGTTCTCTAGCTGGGTTGGATCCAACAATAAGTGTGAAATTAGGTAAAGGACCAGATCTTTGGTAAAAAAAGTTATTTTTTGACAGGCCCTAAGTATTCATTGGATCTAAAACTGCCTCTTGCTCTAGCTTTTTGTCCATAGCCAACATTTTGTCAATGAGTGGAGACAGGGCGTGTGCCTGAGACAAAGCGCATTTTTCTATTTTTGATTTTAATTTTTCTAGCTTTTTTCTTTCGATCGAAGAAAGTGTCTGTGTTGAATTTAGGTAACGCTCTAAAACTTCTCCTGACATTCCTAGAGGCCTGATTTTTAGCCCCAGTTCTTTCTCTAAAAAAAGAAAAATTTCAATCCCCCCACAGTCTAAATCTCCCCAGTGGTAAAAGGGGGCCGAGGTGAGAGTGCTCCATTTTTTTAAGAGATTCATTTTAGAAGACGATGGAAAACCTCCTAAATATAAGGCCAGCCACTCTGGTTTTAAGTTTTGCCTAGAAAAGAAATGGAAGCTCTCTTCATTTTCTATGGTGAGAATTCCTTTTACGAGAGACAAATCCCAGACTTCATGGCTCATGGTTTCTGAGAGAGCAAAAAAGGGTCTCCACTCTCTTAAGTCTTGAGATCGCAGTTTTGCAGGACCACAAATCAAAAAAATCTCTTCCTTAAACTCAATGCCTACATACGAAAAAAGAGCCGCTTCATTTTGAATCTCACCTAAAGTTTCTTCTTTTAAAGCAAATTGGACTAACGTTCTCAATATTTTGTTTTTTGAGGAATTTAACTTCTTACTGTCTCCAAAATATTTTACAGAAAACTGACGCCAATTCATTTTTAGGTTTAATTTAACGAACTGCACACTGTGTTTCGCTATTCCCTCCATGGTTTTGTAAAAAAAACGTTGCTCCTCTAAAAATTCTTTTCTCCGTTCGAGAGCGGAGTTAAAGTTTTCTAATTCTAATTTTTCTTGATTTAAAAAATCAAACCACCACTGTGGATGGGTTTCAATGCTTGTGTTTTCTGAAATATTTTTTAGCATATCCCGGAGTTCTTTGCGTAATTCATGCAATGTTATAAGCCCTAGGATCTGATTTAATTGAGGTGCGCACTTGGTGTTAAACCTAATCCTCTCAATCTGGTGAGAAGATGCTCTTTTTCCATAGTCCACATAGATGTAGTCCAAGGCTACAAGTTCCAAGATTTCTTCTTTCCAGCGTTTGACCCGTGTAGGGTCATCCTCTTTAAAGTAATCTTCGAAGCGCTCGGGTGTGACTCGAATGGAGATGATCCTCTCTGTCTGCCCACTTTCAAAACGAGAGAGCAGTTTTTTGAGTAAATTTTGTTGAGTGTTAGAGAGTTGGTGCTGGTGCATCTGCGTTCATGTCATTTAATTTATTTTCTTCGATACTCAAATCTTGATGAAAATCTTGTAAAAAAGCAAGCCCTGTCTTTGGATCTTTGACGACTATATAAGAAGTCTCAACGTGTGGGATGATAAACTCTGCTCTTTCTTTGGGAGTTGCCATGATGAGCTGCAGCCCCAGTTTGCGTGTAAAATGGAGGGTGGCTTTTAGGCGGTCTTCGTCCATTTTGTTAAAAGCCTCATCTAAGAGAATAAGCCCAATGGTTTCACGTCCTTTTGAAGCAGATTCTCCCTGAAAACGATAGAGCCGATAAAGGGAGGCAATCACTGCAATGTAGTAGGGGGATTGGGTTTCTCCCCCTGATTTCCATTTGTTGACTTGACTAAAAAAAGATTCTGTCCCATCGGAGTGCAATATTTTGAGATCGTATTCGTAATATTCTCTGTAGTCTGAGTATTGAGTGAGTTCTTTTTCGACCTCTGTTGTAGAGCCGCGTACGAGGCTGCTAAACAAGGCTTCTAGAGCTCCTCCATCTCGAAATCGTTCTTTCCAGTGAGTTTCGAAAAGAGGTTGTTTTTCGTAGAGAGCTGCCTCCCTAATCAGTTTTTCGAAAGATTCGTATTCTTTTTTAATTCGATAAGTAAATTGGTATTGGTCATAGCCGAAGTGAAATCCTCTGAGTGCGCGGTTGATTTGTTCGAACTGAGTGGGGATTAAATCCAAGTTTTCTCTCAGTTTATGGACAATGTCTTCCATGAGTTGCTGGAGAGCAGATTCTTTGGCAAGAATGATTTTGTTCAGATACTCAGGCAAGAAACTGTTTTTCCAATGGTCAAGCTCTGTCAAATAAAACGAGACATCTTCTCCTAGGGCTGGTGCTGAAAATCCAAAAAGATTATTGTAGTCTGAGCGTAAGAGAGTCAAATCACTTAAAATATTTTGTCTTTGTGTTTCTTTCCCTTTTCTCTGAGACTCGAAAACTTCGAAAACTTTTTCGGGCGTTTCTTTTTTCGAAAGCTCTTCTCTATACCTTTGTTCAAACTCTAGAAGCTTTTCTTTATATTCTTGTATGTGGAACTCTGTAGCAATTTGACCAAAAAACAAGTCCCGCTCTTTTTCCACTTGATCTAAATGGAATGCAAAAGCAGCTAATTTTTCTTCGCATCTGGCTAAGTTGCGATTGGCTTCGTCACGCTTAGAAAAAAGCAGTTCCTTCTCGGCACGTAATTGTTTTTCTCTTTGCTCAAGCTGCGAGATCTCATCGGTTTGGATCTGACTCAGCGCATGGTCTAAGCGTTCTTTTTCTGCGGTGAGGTCTATCTCTTTCTTTTCGAGGCCAGCGAGTTCACTGATTTCTTTACATAAAAGGTAGATGCTCTCAGAGTATTTGTAGATCTGCTCCCATCTTTTTAGTTCTGTGGCTGTAGATTTGTATTTTTCGAAAATTTCCGTGAGCTTTTTTTCATTTTGTTCAACAAGTTTTTTGTGTCCTCGCTTCCCAATGTACCAGACATCAAAGACATAAAAGGGGGTCTGTCTTGCAGCATGGTTTTGGTATACCATGCAAGTGGGTGTGATGGATTTGGGGTGTTTTCTCAAATCCTTCTCTGTCTCAGCGCAAATCACATCTCCTAAAATAAATTCAGCATAGGATTTGGCCCAGGTGTTTTCTGTAGTGACCAAAGCTGCCAAAGAGTTTTCCTTCGGGGTCCATTTGATTTTAGAAACTTTTTCGGAATCTACAATTCCAACTCCAAAAATACCCAGCTGTTTTTTCATTTTTTCGTATAAACTTAACGCTTTTTGAAAGTGTTTTGGGTCTAAGATCAAATCAAAGCGTCTTGTGTTGAGGTAACCTTCGATGGCGGATTGCCATTTTTCGTCCAAAATATCAATGAGCTCACAAAAAAGGGGGGCTTGACAGCCGATCTCATCTTCGATGAGTTCTTTTAAGATACGAACTTCTTTTGAGTACGTTCTTAAGCCTTTTTTAAGATTTTCTAATGTTTTTTCTAAATCCTCCCCCTCTTGTTTGAGAGTTTTGAGGTCTTCTTCCATTTGCTCTTTTTTCTTGCGTGAAGAATAGAGGAGTTCTTGAGTTTCGATTTCTTGTTGTGTGAATATGACTAATTTTTCTAATTGTGCTTTTTGCTTAAACAGTTCTTCTTTTTTCACTTTGAGAGAGGCGATTTGTGTGCGCACAAAGTCAAGTTCAGCGCTTGTTTTTTTTAAATCTAATTTAATTCGTTCTCTTTCTAGATAAGTTGAGTTTTGGGAAAGCATGCGATACACAGATCCCAAATCTTGTTCAGCTTGTTCGTATTTCTGGGTGAGCGATGAAACATCTGAGTAGGCTTGGGCTTTTTGGTGTTCTGTTTGGGTGATCTCTATTTTGACTTTCTCTGCCTTAAACTCTCCTATCCCAGCCTGAGCCCGGAGTTCTAAATAGCGAAAGGAAAGCCCGTCTTCTTTGGCTCGTGTGAGGTCTTGGACTTTGAGAGATATCTTTTCTAGGTGGGCAATCCTTTTTTCTGCCTCTGTAGATTTCAGTTCTAGAGCTTTATAATGTGAGAGATTGAGTTGGAGGTGATGGGTTTCGAGGGGTTTAGGATCTAGTAAAAAATCCATTACAAATTGTTGCACTTGCCCCAGGGGTTTGAAGGCCTGTGCTTTTACCAGTACTTTTGTAAAGTCAGGCGAGAGCTTCCCCAAGCGCACAAGGAGGTCTTCCCTAAAAAGCCCAGGTTCATGATAACCGTAAAAGCCTTTTTGAGTTTTCATCCTACGATTAAATTCTGCAGACGAAAGCGGAATCCTAGTATTTTCTTTAAAAAAGGTGATTTGGTCAATCGCTGTTTGATTGGCAATAAAATGAATTCTCTTGGGTTCTCTCCCATCTCTAAAGCTATCGATGGCAGCACCCACAGTAAAAACTCCCGTTTCCTCCGAAAATTCTAGCAAGACGTAGCTTGTGCAATCTCCACGGTTGTAAAGATGAGTTTCTTTACTTCCTCCTGAGTTGGTCATCCAGCGTGTATAGCCCTGTAGGGTCCTTGTGGCGTTTTCGTTGGCAGCCTGATTAAATTTGACTTGAGTCAAATCTGCCACCAGAGCAAACTGAATGGCATCTAAGATCGTAGATTTTCCGGAGCCATTGTCACCCATGAAAAGAGTAGATCCTTCGATTGGGATCGATTCGTTTAGAATGTGGTACCAGTTCATGAGTTTTATTTTTTTTAGTTTTTTCACAAGGTGGCTTCCTCTTCTTCTTGTTCTTCTCCTTGTTTTTCTGGCTCGTCTTGTGAGGTGCTGTCGTGCAAAACCTTTATCCTTTGCTCTAAAGCTTCTAGAGTAGAGTGGGTGACAAAGTATTCTAATACAGGATAAAGTTTGATCTTGGAGTCGTCGTCTAATAAAAATGACGAAGACTCGAAAGTGAGAATTTGGAATCGTTCTAGATTTTTCAATGCTCCGCCCATGAGTTTTTTGCTCAAAAAAGGCCTCACCCCCTGAGCGGGCAGCAGGGCATGTAGCTTTTCTCTGATGGCTCCTATAGTAATGATAGGATCTAAAGATTCTGTGACCACTCTTTTTTGTTCATGGTAAAGAATCCTTAAAACTAGGATTAAAGTAGTCTCAAATTTATTAAACCTCACACGGCCACGGGATTCGGGATGGTAGAGTCTTGCCACCCCTTTTTCACGGTCTAGCTGTAACCGCCACCCGCCCAAGCTCAAATAAGCGTTGACCAAGTCTTCGTGTTTTTCGCAAAAAAAGTAACGAGGATCCACGCGGATTGACCCTCCACGTAGAAGATAAGAATGACTTTGGAGGACTTGAATGACTTCTGTAAAAAGCTTCTTTGCCCGGTCGTCTAATTTTGGGAATCCTTCTATAAAAATACTTTCTGCTAAGTCTGCTTTGGCGTCAGACATTTTGGCCTTTCCATATAAATTCGCCAGGGCGGACTCTGTATCCATTTTTTTGAATCTCTTTTTGCCTCCAGTTTTCAGAGAGTCTTAATTCGTAGGGAGCTCTCGGGTCTTTCCCGTGGCTGCTTAAAAAAATAAGGTCTACAAAGTTCTTCTTTGTGATTAACGGAAAATCTGCCACAGCGAGCTCCCCTTGTTTTGCAAGAAGCTTTTGAGCGAGTTCATAAACTTTGATTCGGGAGTACTGGGATTTGAGGGCTTTTTTGGTGGTCTCTAAGAGAAGGCTCTTGATCTCAACTGGAATATCTACCGTCGGGATTTCTTTTACATCGAGAGGTGATCTTTCTTTAGGTTTAATATAAAAAGACTCTTCTTCAAAAAATTGAACTTGAAAACAGAAAAAAGGAGAATCCATGAGAGTGAGGGAGGCCTCAGGGAGATCTATAAAATTTCTTAAAATCTTCACCAGCTTTCCCTCTAAGTCTCGCTCCTGATTGAGGAGGTAATTTATTTTTTGGAGAGTTGTTGCTGTATACCTTGCGTTTTTTCGATCTAAATCCTCTGAGAGGAGCGGTGCCACAAGCATTTGATTTCTTACATACGAAATCCAATCCTGTAGGACCTCGTCTGAGTCTGCATAAGAGAGACCCTGATTTTTTGCAATCCACTGTGTTGCTGAGGCCAGAAGCTCCGGCTTTGTGTCGAGGCTTTCTAGTTGTGATAAAATAAAGCTTCTATATTTAAAAATATTATCTGTCGTTTTAAAACGGTGGTAGCTAGAATGGACTACCTTTTTTTGATAGATATCAAATTGCAGTTCTAATAAGTTTTTAGAGGACTCTGCCTCTTTGACTGCGCGTTCTGCATAGCGGTGGATGTTGCGGGATAATATTTTCATTTCACGAATAAAGTCTTTCGTGTTTTTTTGAGCATTGTAGAGAGCCACGCCTGGTTTTTCTTCTAGCTCTTGCATGTTTAAGGAGGCTTTTATACTTTGAGCCAATCCCTCAAAGACCACTTGTTCTTGATTGGAGATTTGTATCAGAGTGTGGATCAGCCTTGCTGAGTAATCTCGAAAGCAAAGAACATAGCCTTTTTTAGCTTCTCGGTACTCGTAGTCAAACCAGCCACAGTTTTTGAGACGCTTTAGAATCTGCTTAGAAAATTTTTTGGTGAGCAGCTCTCCTTCTAAAAGGAGGTCGTCCGTGGTGTCATCCTCTAATAATTCTTTTTGCAATTCCTCCTGTACTTGATCGGGTCTAGAAAGCAGTTCTGGATTTTTTTCTAATAAGAGGGCTGTTTGTTCGATTGCAATGGTTTGAGTGATTTCGAGAGGCTCTCCCTCAAAATCGAGTTCATAAAGATTTTGAAGAGTCGCCCAATAAATAGGAGAAAGTGGGCTACAGAGTGGGCGGAAAAAAGGGGTTGGAATTTCGTTAAATAAAGGTGTGATCATGAGTTGCCCTTTCTTACCTAGATCAGTTGGCAGAAGCAACCGAGAATCATGAAAAATAAGCCATAAATAGTCCAAAAATCGGACTTCATGCGTGGTGAGTCATGATTCACTTGAGTTTCAAGTAACCCCATCAAACAGAGGTCCGCCGTGTGGCAATGAGCGATGCAAAGCAGGATTGGGGATGTATTTAAAGTTTTGACTTAGGGTTCGATGTCTCCTAAAATCATTTCTAAAATGTCTCATACCTTCAGACTTGCCCTCATCTTCACTTTGATTGCAACAACAGTGGGATGCTCTGTGAGCCAAGAGTCTTTATACTCTTGGATTCGATTGGATATAAAACCTCAGTCAAAAATAGGCCAAAATTTAAACTTTGTTTTTGAACCTCCTGCTTCTATCAACGCATTTCAATGTCTGGCACTGAATGTGACGGGCGAGGGTGTTTTTAAAAGCGATGGAAGTTCTCCCACCGCGTCAGAGATGAACCCGCTCTTACAGGGAAGTCAATGCTCTTACCGTGGCGCCGTGTCTCAGTTTGTAGATATCTCAGGTGGCGGGATACTCCAAGTCAAGGTCCCCTCAGGAAGACAGCGCCTGATCCAAGTTCAGTCTTATCTGACGCAAAATGGCTGTCCCACAGACAAAAGTCCGCTGGATTTTTTTGCAGGTAAGAAATGGGCGATTCGATTGAGTGAAAATTTAAGCTTCCCCTTTGAAGTCGGGAGCAAAGTCGTAGATCTTTTTAGGGACCAAACGGTCAGTATTGACAATCAGTACTCTCAAGCCAACCCGAGAGGCATGGGGCCAAGCGATTGCCCAGACGAAAACTTGCCAGCTCCCACTGCCTCTCCGTCTCCCGCTGCCTCTCCGTCACCTACTGTTTCTCCGGGTCCTGCACCCCTTGTTTTTATAGACAGTTCTGACACAGCTGCTGGGTTTGCGAGTGGAGTAAAATCTGGGGTAACATGGGTTGCTGCCTCTGGATGGCTCGAGCAAACTGCGATGGGCACTACTGGCACATACACTTCTCGAATCTTTGATGCGGGCAAAACTGCAAACTGGACAAACCTTGCCTGGCTCCCCTTTGATCGCTATAAAAAAGGCCTGCCCGATGGAAAAACATCCGAACCCACTTACCCTGGAGCTCTCAATTCTGCACAGATGGGGACAAATGCTCTTCTCATCCATTTTGATCTCAATAATGCCGGAGTGCTTGATTTTTTAGACAAATCTGGCAATGCCGCCCTTAGCGCAAATGCCTGCATTGTGGGAGATTGCCCTGGAATCGATCCGAGTGGAGTTTTTGGAAGTGCTGTAAACTTTGATGGGACTAAGGCTTATCAAATTGCACCAAACGTACTCAACTTAAGTGGATCTGATTATACAATTTCTGTTTGGGTAAAAATGACTGACACAGCAAAGTATGGTATTTTTGGTCGCGCGGATGTTCCAGCAAATAATGACTATGACTATGATCTTAGTATTGATTATAATCTTGGTTCAAATAAACCGATATTCAAAACACAAAAAACAGCCCCTGTATCCATTGTAGCTCCAGCTCTCATTTCGGCTGAGTGGCATCATCTTGTGATTCGTCGATCTGTACTGAGTATGTCTATTTACCTAGATGGTGCACATCAGGATTCCCAAGCTATCTTGGCGGCCAATGATACTGGAGCAGGTGGGCCCTTAACTTATATCGGATATACTGCTAGTACGAATACTAAAATGAAAGGCAGTATGGACGAACTTGCAGTCTGGCAAACCGCTCTCTCTGTTACAGACATAGAAGCTTTGACCCGCAGAGGAGCTGCTGATATTTCATTTCAAGTTCAAACCTGCAATGTGCCTGATTGCTCTGATGCTGGGAACACCTTTGTGGGACCAAGCGGCACCAATGCTTCGTTTTACTCCGAAGCCAATAACTCTGTGTTTAGCCCACCCAATCTCGCTCTCACGGGATTATCTCCTGCCCGTTACTTTAGATACAAAGCAAGTTTATTGACTTCGTATCTCTACTTACCCAGATCTCCTCGGCTGATGTCTATCTCTGTGACAGCACAACCCTAAACCCCCATTTGAAATCAACCCAATTCTTTAATCTGAGACAAAAACATTTTCCAAGGCAGGACTTTTACCATGCCCTCTTCGTAAGGCTGGTCACCGGCATACACCAGATATAAAGGTAGGCCGGGGTATTCTGACTCAAGTGCCTTGAGGCCCCTAAAGTGTTCCGGATTTAGTTTTGAGAAAGATTTGATTTCAACTCCAAAAAGAAGTTTTTTACCTCTTGCCACAAGCAAGTCCACCTCCTCTCCAGAAACTGTTCTCCATGTAAAGAGCTCTAGGTCTAAGCTTTCGTAATGAAAACGTGCTCGCAGCTCATTGATGATCCATTGCTCAAAAAGTTTTCCTCGAAGAGTGAAATCGAGAGGGTCAATCAGCCTAGAAAGCAGCGCACAAGTGACACCGTTGTCAAAAAAATAAAACTTTGGCTGAGTAGAAAGCTGCTTTCTTTTACTTTCTGTCCAACAGTACAATCTAAACCCAATCAAAGTGTCATCTAAAATTTCGTAATAGTTTTGAGTCGTTTTTGGGGATTGGTCACAATCTCGACCGATTTTAGAATAGTTCAAAGTTTCTGCAAAGCTTTGAGCCGCAACATCTAAAAACTGAGAAAAGTGGGAAAGCTTCCGCACCAGACCTTCTGCCTGGATCTCTTCTTTGAGGTAAGTTCTTACGTAAGATCTCAAAATCTCTGGACGAGACTCTGGTTTTTTCACAAAAATACCGGGCAAAACTCCAAACTGCAAAAGTTCATCGAGTGGATGGCTTTCATAGTAGGAGCTGATTTCAGGAAAAGTAAAAGGAAAAAGCTGTTTTAACAAAGCTCTTCCCCCCAATAAGTTTGCAGAACCCCGCATGAGCTTTCGCGCAGAAGAACCCGTCAGGATAAACTTGCAAGCGGTTTCCTCAATGAGTTGGTGAACTTCGTTGAGCAGAATGGGAAGTTTCTGAATCTCATCAATAAAGATAGTCCGAATGTGATCGTTTTTGATTTTGTAGAGTGCCTCCTTACGAAACTGACTTGGATTTCTTTCGTATTTTAGGAATGTCTGCGAAAGAAGGAGATTGACTTCCCAGAAAGTGGCGTCTTTTAGAGTGCGAATATAATAGCTCTTCCCGGTAAGCCTCGGTCCAAGTAAAATATAAGAGTTTTGAGTACTTAACGTTAAAAATCTTGTAATCATATTACAAATTATAGCATATTTTTTGAATTGGTATTACAAAAAAATAGGTGTAAGCGATCTGCTTAGTCAAGAAGTCCTTTAGGCATCACGAATCCCATCTCTGAATCCAAAATGTAGCTCCAATCGCGCGTGACCGTCGGTAACAAAACAACAATCCATGAGGAAATCAAATCCTGGGTTGTTCTGATTAAATATTTTTAGCCTACAAAAAATGATAGGTTAACCTATAAAAAATTATAGCTTAACCTATAAAAAACTGCTAAGCTTTTTGGATGTCATCCCAAAGAAATATTTTATCTAGAGCCTTTGTTTCAGAACTAAGAACAAGGCTTCGAGAGAAATCGCCCTTAATCCAGGTGTTACTGGGTCCAAGACAAGTTGGGAAAACTACGGGTTTAGGTATTATAGAAAAATATTTCGAAAAAGATCTCCATTATGCAAATGCTGACGAAGCACTCTCTCATTCTTCGTTATGGATTGACGAACAGTGGCAAAAAGCCAAACTGATGAGTGATACTCCCATTTTAGTGATCGACGAAGTTCAGAAGATACTTCAGTGGTCTGAACACATTAAGGCCTTGTGGGATCACGAGAAGCGAAATAAAAAATCTTTTCGACTCATTCTATCCAGTTCAAGTTCGCTCAGCCTCACAGCAGGGCTCGAAGAAAGCCTAGCCGGTCGGTTTGAAATCATCCCCGTTTATCATTGGAGTTATGTCGAATGTAAAAAACACTTTAATTTCACACTAGACCAATATTTGCTTTTTGGGGGATACCCCGAGTCAGTGCGGTTTATAAAGAACTTTAAGCGCTGGCAAAACTATCTGAAGCAATCCATCATTGAAACAGTGATCGGAAAAGATATCCTTAGGCTTGCATCTGTAAAAAAGCCTGCTTTATTTCGACAGGCTTTTGAGGTGATTTCTTCTTACCCAGCCCAAGAAGTAAGTTTGAACAAAATTTTAGGCCAACTCCAAGAAGGGGGAAATGTAGATCTTGTTAAACATTACCTTACCCTTTTTGAGGGGGCGTTTTTATTTAAAACCATTCAAAAATATTCTCCTTCTAGTATTTCACAAAAATCTTCCAGTCCTAAAATAATCCCACTGTGTCCAGCGCTGTATTCTTACAAGCTTGGATTACAAGATTTAACAAATTCTGAACTGCGTGGGCATATTTTTGAAGCCTGTGTCGGTGCTGAATTCGTCAAACTTCAGGGGCAGCTTTTCTATTGGCGCGAAGGCGGAGATTTTGAAGTTGATTTTATTTATCAGAATGGAACGCTACTCTATGCGATTGAAGTAAAATCTGGACGCAAAAGAAACACAAAGGGCATGGTTGAGTTTGTTAACAGAAACCCAAAAGCCAAAGCCGTTTTTATTACTTCAGAAAATTTTGAAAGCTTTGTTAAAGACCCCGAAGGATTTTTGCTAAAAGTGAGTTGACTGTATTTTGTCTACTTCGCAACCTACTTCTTCAGGAGAAGTAAAAACTACTCTGACACTAGCACTGTTGTTATGAGTGCTAATCAAAATAATTTCTATTTTCTCTTTATTTTTATTATGCCAATCAAGAGTGGTTGTCCATAAATTCTTTCTGATCTCGTTGAAAATTTTATCAGGACCTCTACTCATCCATCTAGTACCTTGACCACTAAGAATTTAGTGGTCAGAGCACTAGTTATGTTGCTTAAGCTATATATCAATTTAAATTAAAAATTGGTTTCTTATATGTGACAGCTTTGAGCTTCCAGCCTTCACGCTCATAAAATTTTTTTCCAGATTCATTTTCAATCCCAGTGCAAAGCCTCAAGCTTCTACATTCAAGGTTCTTTGCTTCTTCTTCAGCAAATTTTAGTAATTGTTTCCCAATACCCTTGGATCGCATCGACTGAGTGGTCACAAGATCATCCACATACAAATGCTTTCCATGAACTAAATCAAATAAGATGCGATATCCCATCACGCCAATGCAGGTATTTTCCTGATAAATTGCCACGATTTTATAATTGTCGTGTTGTTTGGCTCTTTCATATAAAAACAAAAAATCACTAAATGAAAGCTGGGTACGTAGTTCTCTAATGATCGGGAATACAGCTTCGAGTTCATTTTTATCGGTAATCTCCTTAATTATCATACGGGACCTGTATTCTCGATGCATACCGCTTGTGGAGGAGTGGGTTCTTTAGATTTTAACGCTAGGTCACGATGGCGGCTGCTGATCACAATAGTTTTTCCATTTAAAGCAGGATCTTCTTTTGTAAAAATAGAGTAACCGTTCACTGCTTGAATCTCTTGAATTCCATCTACATGCATTCGTTTGGCCTTGAATTCTGGTGAAAATTTTACTTTACTTCTCGCATCTTCAAAGGAATCTGCCACAACAAATAGATTGACATGAGACTCATAAATGCCATCACATAGTTCTGAATCATAAAATCCGCAATGGACTAAAAAGAGTTTCATTTTTTCCCCGCCTTTCTCAGTCCCTTTAAATGCGCTCGTTGCTTTTGAGACATTTTTTCCGTAGCGGCAGAAAATGCAGTAGCACTGAGTTTTTTGATATTTTGTTCGATGAATGCATAGGTCGGCTCTGGATAAACATTGCTCGTCTCACGAAGGGTCCAACCAACGCCCTTTTGCACATAGTAATGGTCGAATTCGAGTTGAGGCTTCAGTAAAACTAAAATCTTTTTGAGCGGAAGGACCTTCTCTCTTTGGGAGCTGTAATAAATCAGACTAACGATGGAAAGCCTTCGCAACCAGGAATTCTTCGAACCATTCCACGTGACCAGTGTTGGATAAACGAGGCCGGGAGTACCTTCGAGGATTCGCGCATAAATTCCAGAAAGGGTGTCTGAGTGTGCCCAATTATCGATTCTAGATGACCACTTTTTTAGGTAGGGCCAGTATCTTTTTAAAATTACTCGCTGTTTAGAATCGCAGAACCAAGCCAGAGCAAGTGACATCACCTCATAGCAATCCGAAAGGTGCCATATCCGGTCCCAAATCATGGCCAGATCTTTAGGCTCATTTTTGGAAAATGAAAAGCCTGTGCGCATCGCTTCATCGAGTTGGGGAACGCGCAGTCCTATGTACCTTAGTTTGGATTGGCCACCACCAATGTAGGTTCCTGGATTTTGGGAAGATGTCCTTTTTGGAAATAAGAACAAGGCTTGTTCAATTTCAGTAGCATAATGAAAAGCGATTTTCAAATCAGCCGGAGTAGTGATTTCCCGAAGGTTCATAGTCGCTCCATATGGTTCAGGATCACTGTTTCGCCATTGAGGGGTAGGTTTTCCATACTTGCCCATTTTCAAACTCCATGTGGTGCTAAAACCACCACGCTAAAACAATCGGCCTTGCTTTTACCAGTGCTGTGATATGAGTGCGGCTGATCTCCAGGGAATGCAAAAACATCTCCAGGCCCAATTTTGTAATGCTCTCCAGCCACACGAACTTCTACAGTGCCACTCACACACATTAAATACTCTTTTGTGTTGGGAGTATGTGGGACTCCTCCCATTCTCCCTCCTGCTTCAATTTCCATTCGGTCGATCTCCATACCTGGAATTGAGTCAGGCAAAAGTTTATAGACCTCTGCCATTCCATTTGCTCTTTTTTGTTTTGGGACCTCGCTTTTTTTGATGAGCTTACAACTCGCTCTGGGACGACTCAGCAGTTCTTCGATAGAAATCTGTAGTGCAGCTGTTACCAGCACTAGGTTTTGTAAAGAGGGATTGCCCTGCCCTGATTCTAGATAAGTAATGGTCGAACGAGGCACCCCCGCAAGCTTAGAAAGTGCAAGCTGACTCAAGTTTCGTTTCTTTCTTAGGTGTGACACGTTTTGAGCCAGGTACTTTGAGATCAATGTTAAATCATTAGCCATTAGTCGCTTTATTAGCACTTAAGTTCATATTTTGTCTAGAGGGGACTAGCATGTGTTTAAAAGGAGCAATAATTATGAGCCTAAATATGAATAGTCCGAGCTTGGACCATTTAAACATGACAGTTCAAAACTACAGCGAGGCTATAAAATGGTACACGAAGATCTTTGGTTTTGAAGAGGTTGAGTATGGGTTAACAAAAGAGGGACATCCATGGGAGAGTATCGTTCGTGATCATCGCTTGCCCACCTATTATGGCAGCCCACTTAGGTATCCACATTCGACATCTTGGTATGTGAAAGATCCATCTGGATATATGATCGAGGTCGCGTTGTGGGATGAGGATCGTGTGGAGTTTGATCAGTGAATATTTTGACATGGAATTTATATGGTCATGACACGGAAGCTTTCATGGGGAGGGGATATTGATTTTTAAAGATGGGGAAGAAATTTTATTCAAACTCTATCGCCCAGAGGGGGCATTTTCAGATTATATCCAGTCTCTTTGCGGGGTGATTATTTGAGTCCAAAGAAATCTGCATCAAAACAACTTCATGCTCTCCATCTTTTTCAGAGCCAGCCTCAAGAAAACCTAGCTTCTTATAAAGAGGGTAGGTTCCCCGAAAGACTCTTGGTTCATCAAACGGTCTAACTGGATAAGCTTCAAGAACAGAGGCTCCCTTTGTAGTAGCCTCTCTTATGATTGCTTGGATAATCAAATCTGATAAGCCCTTGCCACGAAAAGTCTCTTTTATAGCAAGGCAACCGACACTCCAAACCGTGTCAGAATAAATTGAAAGTCTACTTCCAAGTTTTTCCTTTAAAAATGGAAAAGCCGTTTTAGGGCCAGAGCCTGTCCAACCCACCAAGTGATAATCTTGGTAGATCAAATATCCAACATGCTTGCCTTCTTCTACATTTCTTTTGGTTATTTGAAAATTCGGTTGCGATTTATCATGACACCGAGAGACCCAGTCGTCACTATAGCTTGTCCAAACAGCACAGAAACAACCTCCAAACTCACTCGATCCTAGCAATTCTCTAAAGGTATCGAGTTTTTCTGTTTTGAGAGGTTCTAATTTTATTTTCATTCGCGACCCATGTGCAGGTTTTTAGCAAATCCTCCCAGGATGTACAAACTCTATCAGCTCCTGCATTATTCAATTCAGAGAGAGATCCGTAGCCCCAGGTCACTCCAATAGAATGGATTTTTGTTTTTTTAGCACCAATAATGTCATGCTCTCGATCTCCAATCATGATTGTATGTTTTGGGTTTAAATCTTCCCGATGAATCAAATACTGCAGGAGTTCTCCTTTGTCACTTCGTACTCCAGAAATCTCACTTCCATAGATGTTTTTAAAATAATGATCTTTTTTAAAATGCCTGAGGAGAGGAAGAACAAATACAGTAGGTTTAGAGGTTGCTACGAAAAGTTGGTGATGTTCATTTAAGTTTTCTAAGCATTGACTCGCTTCAGGGTAAAATCGGTATTGAAAAATCCCAATATCTGCATGATGTTTACGATAGGAACTTAAGACAGCCTCTAGCTTTGGAGAAGAATTTTTTCCAAGAATGTTTTTTAGAGAAAGATGTAGAGGTGGGCCAATGCATTTTTGTAATTCTTTCATGTCTGGACATCTTAAATGGTGTTCCGCAAAAGCGTGATGAATGCTGCTAGAAAAAGCTTCAAATGGGTCTGCTAAAGTTCCATCGAGATCAAACAGAAGGTTCATTAGTCCGCCTCAATTGCGAAATGGAAACGATGTATTTTTAAAACTTTAATCAACTCTTCCGTGGGTGTTCTTCCCTTGTGAATTGTGCCAACGAAAACGAGATTGCTCATTACTAATTACTCTTTAGAGGAGCCTGGGCGACGAGGCAAGCCAGGAGTTTTATAACCATTCGACGCTCCTTGGTCTGGGTGTTGTTTTTTTGTAAAACGATCTGCACCGTTTAGAAGCGCTTTGAGGGGCAATTGATTAAAACATTGAGCTTCAATCTTGAGTCCCTCAGACAAAGGTAAGCCAAAACCACGGATGGCAGCTTCTTTATCAGTTCGGATAGCTTCTTGTGGGAGTGATGCGATGAATTCTCCTAATTCAAGTGCTTTTGCAAGTGATTGACCCTTGGAGACAATCGAATTTACAAGGCCAATACGCTCAGCTTCTTCTGCGTTGATGATTCGTCCTGAAAGAATCAGTTCCATTGCTCGACCTAAACCTATGATGCGCGGAAGTCGTTGGGTTCCACCATCTGCTAGACCGATATTCCATCTTCGACAGGTTACACCAAAGGTGGCATGTTCCTCAGCAATTCGAATATCAGCGAAACATGCCCACTCCAAGCCTCCAGCATAAGCAGCCCCATTAATAGCTGCGATAATGGGCTTATAAATATTTGTCCAACGAGAGGGGCCTAAGATTCCCGGTGCTTCGCCTCTATTATGGAGTTCAATTTCATCAGATCGTGGAGCTAGTGCCTCAACTGCTTTCAAATCTGCACCTGCACAGAAAGCTTGATTGCCTACACCGGTTAGAATTGCAACATAGAGATCAGGATCGTCACGAAATGTTTTCCAGGCTAAGATTAATTCCTTGTGTGCTGTTGGTCCAATGCAATTCGGTTTTGTCGCTCAAAGCGTATTTCAGTAAAGTTCATAATTTAGCTCCAGTGATTTTAATATTATCTCAACAATACAGAGTGTCAATTTTTTATATATTTGAGGGGTCACGTGACTACGTTTGTCTGAGCTTGTGAAAAAAATTCTTTTCCCACCAAGAGATCATTGTTATAGTTAGATCATGCAAAAATTGAAACAAATTATTTCCTCGGTTTATGGACAACAAGACTTAGGAGCGCATCCTTATTTTCTAGGAGGCTACATTAATTTTGGATTTTGGAGGAATATTCCAATTACAAAGAGTATTTCAATACAAAATAGAATCAAGGCATCTCGTGCTTTGTACTTTCAACTTTTTGAACTTTTAAATCTAGGCAAAGAAGATATCGTGCTTGAGATCGCATGTGGGCATGGCTTGGGCAGTGCGATAGCTCTTACTCAGTTTGGTGTTAAACAAGTCGTTGGATTAGACATCACTCCCGAGCAAGTCGACAGAGCAAAGAAAAAGCATGCCCTTTTGATTAAAAAAACTAAAGCCCTTTCTTTTTGTGCTAGGAGTGCAGACAAAACAAATCTTCCATCAAAAAAATTTACAAAAATTTTTTCTATAGAAGCCGCTCAACATTTTCCATCGATGAAGGCGTTTCTTTTGGAATGTAAACGGCTTTTAAAAAATAAAGGGCAGGTTGGAATAACTACTTTCTTTCCAGAATCAAACAAGTCATTGAAAGAAATGAAAAGAGTCATTCCAGAGCTTGATCTCAAAATGCATCCAATGACGCCTCTCGATCATTTTTTTAGATTAATTTATGAAACAGATTTTAGACTTCTCCATTTTGAACGAATCGGGAGTCAGGTGTTTCCTGGATTTCACAGGTGGACTAAAGAATCCGGAAAAAAAGAAAAATGGGGTCCGGTCTGGCACAAAGCCTATCAGCATCGCCTTATAGATTACGTAAACATTATCCTTGAAACAGGAGTTTAAAATTCCACTACAGCGGCTTAGCTAAGGAATTGGAGAGAAAAAAAGACCTAATGAATATTGTTGTAAAATTTAAAATTATGAGTGGTGGACAAACGGGTGTTGATCGAGCAGCTCTTGACGTTGCTTTAGATCAAAATATTTCATGTGGGGGTTGGTGTCCAAAAGGAAGAAAAACAGAAGATGGCACCCTTTCCAAAATATACCCTCTTCAAGAAACTCCTTCGGATCATTACTCGGAAAGAACAAAATGGAATGTTAGAGATTCGGATGGGACAATGATCTTAACGTGGGGTCCTCCAAAGAATGGAACTAAATTGACTATCAATATTGCAAAGAAATTAAATAAACCTTACATAATAGTTGATATGATTTCTCCTCCTACGATTTCAGAAATATTAGATTGGATGGCCACTCATCAGATACAGGTGCTGAATATTGCAGGACCAAGGGGAAGTTTTGCCCCATTTGTTTATTCTGAAGCCCGAGTTTTTATAGAAATATTAGTTAAAAATATACTGACTGTTCAGCCTCATTCTTCAGGCTCGGTGTAAAAACGGAGTCCCCTGACCGCTTTTGGGTAGCCGCCGGGGTGGACTTATAAAAAAAGATATTTTCAGGCCTTACAAGTGCATGTGTGTTCGCGCAGCATGAAAAGCTGGGAAAAAGTTTATAAATGTTTATAAAAGTTTACAAAATTAAAAATTACTGCGTTTTTAAAATAAAATAATCTGATATCAGATAAAAAAATATGGTTGAAATAACATTGCCCTTGTCTTATATAACACAACCAGGATGTTCGAATGAAAAAACAACAAAAGCAGATGCATTTTCCTTTCTTTAAGAAGCAGAGAAAAGAACATGCCAAGGGACATGGTGGAGAGGCGCACTCTAAAACACGCAAAAGAAAAGAAGCACGCCCGTTTGACCCCGCTAAACAACTGCACATTACGATGCGATCGAGTGGAGCAGTGGGAAAGGGATCCATGCTTCATCCCTCACGCTCTCGTATCGTTCGGATGATTGCGTTTCGTGCAGCAAA
>CAZBEI010000057.1:0-18143 GCA_964490895.1 uncultured Bdellovibrio sp.
GGGGTTGCAGTCCTATTGCTCTTTTTGCTCCAACAAAACCCTGTTATAAAATTATTAGGATTTCACCATTGGACAGAGCTCCACCATTATGGATCTGTGACCCTTTATTGGCTCAGCTTGCTTGTTTTATGTGTTTAGACTCAGTATGCTTTACAGTAGGCGTATTCACTACCATATCCACCTCCAAAATAGTAGGTACTCCACCCAGGTTTTGCAGAAACAAGACAACAGTAGCGTTGATGAGCAAATGCTCCCATTCCATACATCGTCACACCTTCATTTCCTGGTCCACACGGGGTTCCACCTTGAGTGGAGATATCCTGACAACTCCATTTAGAAGTAAGTGTGGTCCACTTTAGGTACTGAGTATTCGTGCACTCAGGCGGCGTGGGAAAGGGTGTGGGTGTGGGAAATATACCGCCTCCACCTCCCGCACCAGGGCTACTCAATAGTAATACAGGACTACTTACAATAGCTCTAAGTGGGGGACCTGCTGGTGGACTAAACCCTGAGGCAAGTCTAATTTCATAACGTGTTCTTACTGCGTTGGGGGCTGCCTGAGCGCATCGTACAGCTCCACCAGCACAGGTTGCAATGAAACTTGTAACCAACTCTAGTATGCACCGACTGCTTGCAGTCGCGCAAGGTGCTCCATCTATATCATAGCGCGCTGGACTTGCATTTGTTCCTGCAAAGCGTTTTTTATTTGTCGCAGAAGGATCGCCCGGATCTGCCAAAAAAAAATCCTGTGACAATGGATTTCCACCCGCATCTTTGGCCACACAGCAATCAGGAAATATACCAGTGCCTCCCGGCGGACATGTAGTAGCTATGCCATTTCCATTAAGGCAGCGATTGAGAAATTGATTCCCAGAATCATTCGCACTTATAAATTTTAAACTATTGAGACTTGTATTGATTGACTCAATGTCAGAAATATATTTTTCGGCTAGATTCTTGTGCTGATCACGAGTTGCAGTAAGTCTGAGTGATAAAATTTGCCTATTTTGTTGTGCAACAAGAGTAGCCATTGTCATGGCCATGGTTCCCAAAATACCTGCTGCCACAAGCGTTTCTGCAATGCCAAACCCTGATTTCCCGAAACACCTTGGCCAACTGCAAATTTTTAAAAGCACTCTACAGCGTTTTAAATTGCAAATAATGCATAAAAAAAGAGGGTGTACGCGTGGCATCTATATGAAACGTTCGGTAAAAATTTCCAAAATATTGAAGAATTTTTTCTTTTTTGTTCTTTCCCAGCGATTCTGACCCCGCATTATTTCCTGGCGATTATGTCCCCTTATAGATTCTTCTGTCTTTCTATATTCATGTTTGAACTCAGAGAGATGGGGGAGCATGGAAGGGATAATTGCAATGAACAAGAAGCAAAGACAAGTCTATCAATTAGCTATGGAGGTCATACGTCAAAAACTTACTATCGGACAAGTCATACTTAAAACAGAAAATATGGTTTAGATCGATCTGTTCTATCAAATCCATAGGTTCGTTTAAACTCCACTTGTTGCAAATTAGCATCTTTAAATACTTTACAGGAATAGGGGCTATTCTTGTTTGTGACAGGACAAGAAACAGGCAAAAGACTGGATTTATTTTGAACCACCGCAGTCAATAAATCACCCGAATCTGTTTTTAAAAAAAATGTTGCTAGTTTTTCACGATTAGGATCTTCGCCTGCAACCGGAAACAAGGGATCACTCCATCCTAAAGCTGCAATCCCGCTATAGGCTTGTGCCCAGTCATCACAGCCCAATTCACAAATTCTGACTCGCTTATAGGTTGGTGCACACTCATCTGCCGCAGCCTGTGTCCTAATCAGGCCTCCAATGTGGGCATTCATTCCTAGGCCTGCAACATAATAAATTTGTTGGCCTATGAGAGTAATATCATCCACATTCACAAGACAGTTTTTACTGTAAGGAACAAAGTTTTGCACTCCATTGGTCATTCCACTCGAATCTACTAGATAGCTATTACTTGTAGTCAGTGCAATCAAGTCAACAATCTGTCCATCGGCAGGACGAAATCCAAAAAAACTTCCCTCATAAAAGGCCAAACCTGTTCCTCCCCCCAACTGTGCAAATCGATTACAATTTTTATTAATTGGATCATAAAGCAAATAATTTCCCCACTGCACTCCCGGACAACGATAAAGTGGATCAGGTACTTCTTGTGTCACTCTTCCGTCAGCTTCCAAATGAGCAGAGTTAGGCAAAGTGCTGCGGATTGCAAATCCTTGTTGCCTTTTTTTACCATTTGATTCGGTCATAGACATTACAAACTCCACCAGTCCTCGCTCAGGCTGAATTGCAACAATGGAAAAAATATAATCCACATTGTTAAATTTCATCGCCAAAAAATCCTTGTAACCATTAGAACAGGAAGAATCATTTTGATTTAGCACACATCCTTTTCCTTGATATTCGTAAATATCTTTTCCATTTGGATCTGAATTTATTGTAAAAACAGTGATGGGAACACCACACCCTGAACCTTCTTTCAAAGACTGAAGAAATGGTTTAACACCTGCGGCACATTTTTGAACTTCTGCAATATAAAAAAACTCTGCACTCCGATAAGCAAGAAGCATAGTTTCCAAGCCGCCAGAAACAGTCATGGTAGAGCGAACATCTTTCACCTTATTTTGAGTCACTTTAGCCCTCTCACTTTGAACACTGAAAATAAATAATCCCAAAAACATAATAGCTCCAAAAAGAGCCATACTCACAACTAAGTTTCCTTGTTTATTATGGGAACAAGACATCAAAGGACGCCTCCTGACCTGTATTCGAACTCAGCCGAAACCTCAGTTTCATCAAGCTCTCCTGTTTTAAGAGCGAAAATTCGCTAGAATATAATTTTTCAGAGCTTTCAGAAGCAAGTCCTGGTGGCATTATTGCAACAGGCAATTTGTGTACATCTTTTACTATTAAACATCCAGGTGCCTGGCAAGTTCCCTGCTGTGTATTGAGCATGAGATCCGTTAAGACATCAAACCGCTCAGTATTCAATGGAACTCCAGTGAGATCAAATAATTGAATTGCAAAAGTATGTTCAATTCGAATTTTAGATTGAATGTTCATTACAATGACATCTTTTCCCTGACAAGTCAGGGTTTTGGGGGGTATAAGGTCACAATTTCTCACTCCAAAATTTCTTTGAGTCACTTTTTCATTTGACAAAATCTCGAGTGGCCCAACAGATCTAACAAAAGTAACAAATAATCTCTGTGGAAATTTTCCGGCGTTGCTGTTTTTTTCAGATTCAGATATGGCAGCACTCCCACCTGTAAATTGCCCCAAAACGTAAGGCTCTACTGGAACTCGCACCAAAGGGCTGGATAGAAGTTTTTTCCCAGGATTTCCAGGATCATTTTTAAGATGATGCACACACTCTGTTGGTAAGGCTTGCGCACCTGGGTCGTAGGTAATGATCCCAGGAGTATTTTCGGTAACTTGCAGTACAGTGGGTTTGTCTGAATTAATCCAAAGTGTTGCAATGGGTGGGTTCATGAATGCAATGAGGCTCTGTATTTTAATTTCAATGGTCCCTGTTGCAAATGGCGAATCAGGAGGAGGAGTGACCGTAAAAGTATTATTTGGAGGATTAAATACAGAACTGCCATAAGCTCCATTATTTGTATCTACCAAAACAGAATCGGGATTAATTTCGGGGAATAAGCAAATCGCTGTTACTGCCGGTGTTGTAGTTTTATCATAGTGGATATAGAGAAAAGAGGTGTCATTTGAACAGCGTTGACTATCTAAGTCTCGGCAAAAGCCGGGCTGAGGGATCAAAAATCGAGCCAATGGTCGATCCCCCAGAGAGGTCTTCCCCGAGAATCCAAAAAAACGACTGTCTCCACTGGGCATAAATCTTTGAATATGACCACTGACCAAAGCCATCTCTGATTTTACAATATGGCGATTAAAAGATTCTACTGTTGCCTTTTGCCCCATCAAAAAAAGCGTAAAAAATCCCGTAATCACAACCAAACTCAGAGCTGTGCCAATCATAAGCTCTAATAACGAAAATCCTCGATTGCTCAAGTCGCTCATTACCATTTGGACTTTCTAAAGGTGTAAAATATTTTCTGAACACTTTGATTTGCATTAGGGTTATCCCAGTAAGCCACCAAAGTGATCTCATACAAATAATCTTTTGCCTTTTTCTCACAATGATCTACTTCTACACAAATCCGACCCCTGGATCCTGCTGCAGCCACATCCCCATTCCACTCCCGTCCAACCTCTACTATTTTTCTAAACGGCGAATTTGGAACACCAGGTGGTGGGGAAGGAGGAGAAATCATTCCACTAGCACTCAAACACTTACTGACTCTAGTAGGATCTATAGTAAATTTATTTTTACAATACTCATCTCCGTCATTAATCATTTGATATGGAATTTTTAAAACCGTATACGCAGTTTCTGCCAAAACTTGCTCCACCCACACTCTGCGGTCTTGCCTTGCTTCAAAAACTCGACCTGACGTGATCAAATAAGCAAGCGCCATCAACCCCAATGAAAGAAGCCCGATTCCAATTAAAGCCGAGACGAGTGAAAAACCATGTTTAGACATCGGCAGAGCCTCTAAAATGGGCCTTTTTAAAAAGGCCTACCGCCATTAAAATCAAAATTGTTTGGAACATAGCTAAGATTTTCGGCATTACCAGTAATACAAAGATAATTAAATGCTGTTGCAGAAGCAGAAACAGCACCTCGATCTTCGTCTATAGTAATTTTTATTTTGAAATAGTAAAAAACAGAAGCGCCAATAAGATTAAAACCAGTAGCTTTAGAGCTGTCGTATGTGTGCATACAATTTGCAAAGGGGGAAAGTCTAGAATAAAAACAATAAAACCCCGTAAGGTTTTTCTTTAGTGATGCCAAACCAGGTAGCAAGATTTTAATCTCGACCTCATCGAGCTTTATTGGAACAACTTGACCCGGAGTGCCGACTGGAGGAATAGAGGTTTGTGGAGCATCCCAACCAGTCCCAAGCGTGTCTACAGTTTGTTCTGTGACGTTTACAGTGATTTTCTGGTCAATATTAGACAAATTGGTTAAAGACAAATAAATATAACCCTGCGAACCACAAACTCCTTTAGTAAAATCAAAAAAAAACGCTGACGAAGACTTAACTGTGCTTTCTACACTTCTTGAGGCCACACCATGTTTGATTGGCACAAATAAAGATAAGACGAAAAATAATACATAACGCATAATTATTTGCACCATTCTAATAGTTTACTTTATTATTATTTAAAGACAAGATTATTATAACACGGCACACTACTCAGCCAAGTCCACTGATCCCAAAAAGTTAAATACTAAATCAAAATAAAGAGCGATGGCCGCAGTGGGCAAATCTTCGCAGGCGACAAAGACTTCGTATCCAGACAAAACAGACACCAAATCTTTTTTTAAATAAATTTCAGCAACACTCTCTGCCAGGCAACTGGGATCTATTTGATGCCCTAATTGCGCTCCAGTCTTAAATAAAACATTTAGTTCTGACCGCACTGTGTGGTCAACAGGCTTCCTGATTCCTTCATTTTTAAATAAGGAAACAAGTTCACTTCCACAACAAAAACCGCTCTGAATCTCAGCACCTTGAACTGTGGCCAAAGTAGCAGCCCCAAACACAAGAGCCGAGATCCACGAGATTTTTTTAAGTGTCATAACAACACCCTCCCTCGAAAATCATCGGACTATTCATATTTGAGGCCGAAAAAGTCACCACCCTTTTTAAAAAAAGCGATGGTAAAAAGTGCCTTCCTTAGTTATTCAACCAAGGTTTTTAGGATAGAAACTTTATTATCAAATAACTTGCTCTACCGAAAGCAAAAAATACAGCTCTTGTTAAAACGTTGTGCCAAGATGCAGCAAAAATGAGGTGAACGTGCCACCAAAATCTACCACTCCACCTGGAGTTTGCTTTAACGCTCCAAACATATTATGAAAGGTCAGTGCTGCTCCAAAATAAAGCTGCCTGGTAAGCTCTAAATCCACACCTGGCCCCAAATGAACTCCAAACTCTACGGGAGAAACCGTGACACTGGGAGACACCAACCGACTGGGTTTATAAAATCCAAGTCCAAAAACAAGATAGGGAACTATTTTGTCATACCAGCTCAAATTGGTTCTCATCCCTGCCAATAAAGTTGCAAGAGAATATTTTCCGTCTGAATGTTCTGAGTAACCAATGCTTGTATCAAATCCAAACATGTCACTCACTCCATAAGTATAGTGGACACGAAATCCAATGCTATCTGCAAAATTTGAACTTAAATTTCCCATCAAAAAGACCTGTCCCAAATCGAGAGCTAAATTATTAGAACCAGGAGAAAAGGGAGAAATGCCGAGCAAACTTTCCTTTACCATTTGTGTTTTCTTTGTAGAAAAAGACTCTCCTACAGGATTTAGATTATTTGCAGCAGATAGACGCTGTTCAATTGCTATGAGAAAAATAAAAACAAAAAAAAGAGTAATTTTATGATTCATGAAATCAACACCCTCCATAGCATATATTCTAACCCTATTCTTTGTGGTGCACAAACAGTCACACAACAAAAAATAGGGCTAGAGCAGACTTTCTTGTCAAAAAACTGACTACTGATTTAAAACAGGACGCGCTGTAGAGACTGGCGCTGCAGGAGCTGCAAGATCTTGATCGAATTTTTTCATCTCTGCTCCAAGCTTAGTCTGAATAAAACCAGAAAAAGAACCATCCCCATAGCGGATGATTTCCTTTAATAACTCTACAGAAGGTTGAGTCTTCGCCTTGCGTTCAACCTCAAATAAGAGCTGCGTCAGTGTAGCTGACGTAATGTCGTTTTTTGTTTTATTGTCAATGACCCGTAAGTCCTCGCCACCCTTGATCATCTTAGCAATTTCATCAAGTGTCACATAGCTAGACTCATGCGTGTCATAAAGTTTACGATTCTGATACCTTTTAATGATTTTGACTTCTTTCATAACTCCCCCTCATTGACGTCAAAAAATGATCGCTGGCTCCCATCATTGAGACCCAAAGATCTGTTAACGAGCTAACTCAAACTACAAGTTATGCTTTTGAGATCCCCCATTCACATTCTTCCATGACTTGGCTCGAGTTTACCTCCTAGCCAAACACCCAGATGCTACATTGTGTCACCTGCGCTTAGATAGCCAAATAACAACCCGTTTCACCAAAGTCAAGCCACCTTTGACGTGGCATCACAAATAAATAAATCACGCTTTTGGAAATGACGCAATCTTTTTATTGGGCCGCATTAATCAGTTCCATTCTCGAAAAGTCTTCGGATTTTCTTCAGTTTTTCTGTTCCGATTCCGATTCGTTTTCTAAGAAGGATTAGGTTTTTATGTATGAAAACCGTTTTTTTAGAATTTTTTTAATACCTATTTTATTCTGGGGCTGTGCGAGTGCTCCTTTGATTCGCGAACCCTCCTCTGCATTGACTCCAGAAGAAACTCAAGCCACTCCAGAAGAAAAATTAAATAAAGCTAAAAAAACAACCCTCATTGCTCAAAAAAACACAAAGGAACTTGCAGAATATCACTTTAGCATGGCTCAAGCCTATTCTAGCGAAGGCAATCCAGATCGCGCGATAGAAGAGTATAAACTCGCTTTAGTTTTTGATCCAAAATCCGCTCTTATTTATGCGCGGTTAGCATCAGAGTTCATTAAAAAGGGGCTGCTCAGTTTAGCCATGGATGCTTGCAAAGACGCATTGAATGTAGATCCAAAATATGCAGATGCAAGACTCATTTTAGCGGGTCTCTATTCTGCCACACAAGAGCCAAAACTTGCGATCGCAGAATATGACAAAATATTAAAAATAGTGCCCACTTCAGAAGAAGCACTCATCTACAAAGTCCAAGTTTTAAACGAAGGCAATAAATCCCAACAAGCGGTTCAAGCACTCCAGCAGTTTACCAAACAGTCCCCTGATTCTTTTCTGGCTTGGTATTATTTAGGCCGATCGGAACAAAAATTAGACCATTTTAAAGAGGCCACACAGGCTTATGAGAAAACACTCTCCCTAAAGTCTAATTTTTATCAAGCAAGTTTGGCCTTGGGTTACTTGTACGAAGAAAAGAAAATGACTGAAAAAGCACTTTTGCTCTACAAAGATGTGTTTTCTCAAACCCAAGACCTGACGGCAGCAAACCGGATTGTAGCCCTCTATTTGAAGGCAGAAAAGTTCCAAGAAGCTCTCCCTTATTTAGAATCCATCCAAGCAAGCGATCCCCAAGACATGAACGCGCAAGTGAAGCTGGGTCTTATTCAGATGGAATTTAAAAACTATGAAAAGGCTATGCTTACATTTAAGAAAATTTTAGAAAAAAATCCAGAGTCAGATCGAATTCATTATTACTTAGGAAGTCTTTACGAAGAACTAAAAAATATTCCTGAAGCGATTTCGGAACTCAATAAGATCAATCCGAATTCGAAACTTTATGCAGACGCTGTTCTCCATGTCGCTTATTTGCTGAAACAAAGAGACGGAATCAGTGTGGCCAAGAAATACATCCAAGAAATCCTCCCAAAATCCCCTAAAAATGTTGGGTTTTATCTGTTTTTGGCCAACTTAGAGGAAGAATCAAAAAATATTCCGGGAGCCATCACCCTATTGGAAAAATCGCTCGTCTCTTTTCAAGAAGACGAAAAAATTAGATACTACTTGGGAAGTCTGTACGAAAAAAAAGGGCAAACAGACAAAGGCTTAGCACAAATGGAAAAAATATTAGAACTTAACCCCAACAATGTGGATGCTTTAAACTTTCTTGGGTACACCTGGGCCACAAAAGGCATTCGGCTAAACGACGCTGAAAAAATGCTTAAAAAAGCCCTGAGCCTCAAACCCAACAACGGCTATATTCAAGACAGCTGGGGCTGGTACTTGTTTATTCGTGGAAAAACAGAACAAGCCATTGCCGAATTAGAAAAAGCAGTCCATCTCAAACCAGACGAACCCACTATTTTAGAACACTTGGGAGATGCCTACATCAAATACAACTTACGTGAAAAAGCCTTGGCTCGATACGAAGAAGCTGTAAAAATTGCTATGGATGACGAGTTGAAAAAAAAGCTTTCGGATAAAATCGAAAATTTGAAAAACGAAAAGGCACTAGCAAAACCTTCAAATTCCACTTTGCCTGAGGAGCGAATCCCAGCCGGGGATTAAAACAAAAAAAAAGGCCTCAAGCCTCTCTATGGGAGAGACTTGAGGCCTCTTAAATCGGTTCTCAAAGATATTTTTACATATCTCCGTAGCCGCCCATGCCGCCTGGATTAGGCATTGACATTGGGCCATCTTTCTTTGGTTTCTCTGCGATGAGTGTCTCTGTCGTAAGCATGAGGCTTGCAACACTGGCAGCGTTTTGGAGCGCGCAGCGAGCCACTTTAGCGGGGTCAATAACTCCTGCCGCTAAAAGGTCCTCATATTTTTCGGTCAGGGCATTAAAGCCCCAAGCAGTACTTGGATTGCTCAGCACTTTATCCACCACAATGGAACCCTCAAAACCTGCATTAGCCACGATTTGACGAATGGGCTCTTCGAGGGAGCGTTTTATGATGTTTACGCCAGCCATTTGCTCAGGAGAGAGTCCTGTCAATTTGTCTAAGCACTTTGCTGCACGTAAAAGGGCTGTTCCTCCACCAGGAACAATACCTTCTTCGACAGCAGCGCGAGTGGCGTTCAAAGCATCTTCGACGCGGGCTTTCTTTTCTTTCATTTCGACTTCTGTGGCAGCTCCGACGTTGATCACAGCTACTCCACCTACGAGTTTTGCAAGTCTTTCTTGGAGTTTTTCTCTGTCGTAGTCAGAAGTGGTTTCTTCAACTTGTTTCCGGAGAGTTTTCACTCTGCCTTCCACATCGGTTTTTTTGCCAGCGCCATCGACAATGGTTGAGTTGTCTTTGTCGATTGTGACTTTTTTAGCAGTACCCAAATCTTCGAGCCTGGTGGCTTCGAGTTTGTGTCCTAAGTCCTCGGAGATCACTCGTCCACCGGTCAAAGTGGCAATGTCTTGCATCATTTCTTTTCTGCGATCGCCAAAGCCTGGAGCCTTGACAGCACAAACTTGAATGGTGCCACGAAGTTTATTGACCACAAGTGTGGCCAAAGCTTCGCCTTCGACTTCTTCTGCGATAATCAAAAGAGGTTTGGACTTCTGAACTACTTTTTCAAGCAAGGGCAGTAAATCCTTCATAGAGCTGATTTTCTTTTCATAAAGAAGAATGTAAGGACTCTCGAGAGAGGCTTCCATCTTCTCTGCATTGGTCACAAAATAGGGAGAGAGATAGCCACGATCAAATTGCATCCCTTCCACCACTTCGAGAGCAGTCTCAGCTGTTTTTGATTCTTCGACAGTGATCACGCCTTCTTTGCCTACTTTTTCCATCGCTTCGGCAATAAGCTTTCCAATTTCTTGATCACAATTGGCAGAAATAGCTCCAACTTGAGCGACTTCAATTTGATCTTTGATGGGCTTAGCCACTCTTTTTAGATCCTCGACCACCGCTTTCACGGCCTTATCAATCCCTCTTTTAATTTCCATTGGATTGTGACCCGCTGCTACGATTTTTGCGCCTTCTCGATAAATCGCTTGAGCAAGGACTGTGGCGGTGGTGGTACCATCGCCAGCATCATCACTGGTCTTAGAAGCAACTTCTTTGACCATCTGAGCGCCCATGTTTTCAAATTTATCGGAGAGTTCAATTTCTTTTGCAACAGTGACACCATCTTTGGTGATATTAGGAGCTCCAAAGGACTTTTCAATCACGACATTTCTGCCCTTCGGACCTAAGGTGACTTTTACAGCATTTGCAAGAACGTTGACGCCATTGAGAATGGCCGATCTTGCTTCTTCGGAAAAACGAAGTTCTTTTGCGGACATTTTTTAATCCTCCTTCAAGAATTACTTATTGTAATACGCCAAGGATATCTTCCTCACGCATCATGAGAAACTCCTCGCCATCAATTTTAATTTCAGTGCCTGAGTACTTACCGAACAAAATTCGGTCGCCTTTTTTGACATCGAGAGCACGAACTTTGCCTTCGTCATCAACTCGGCCTTGCCCAACGGCAATGATCTCACCCTGAATGGGTTTTTCTTTTGCGGTATCAGGAATATAGATCCCGCCTTTAGAGCGCTCTTCTTCGTCAAAGCGCTTCACCAATACACGATCGTGTAGCGGTCTTACTTGCATATCTGTAGCCTCCATTTCATGTTAATGAATGATTTTCCTTGCTCCGATTTTCTTTTTCCTTAAATCACAGATGCAAAAAGCAAATCTAGAACTTAGGGAAAAAGACTCCGAAACAATCCGGTTCACACATTTTTGTTTCATTACGTATATTGGGCATCTCCATAGAAATGTCAAGCATCGGAATATGTTGACTAAAAAGATATACTAATATATAACCCCCTAGGGTCGCCTCTTGGCCCATAGGGAGTAAATTTAAATGGTTTATAAAAGTTTTGTGTTTAATTTCGCATTGGCATCTCTGGCTGTGAGCCCATGCTATGCGCAAAAAATGAAAGCTCCAGAAGTTTATGCAGCCGTTGTTTCGGACGAAAGCACCCTGCCGACAAAAGTAAAAAAACTGACACCAAAATTTGACCCTGTGGCCCCCGACCAAAAAGAATCCATTATCCAGCGGCTCAAACTGATCGAAACTCTTATTAGAAATCATGGACAAGCCTATGACTACAGAGTCCTTACTAACGCACAACTTCAAAAAATTTTAGACGAACTCAAACCCGTCCTCGCGCCAAAAGTAGAGGAAGAAAAAACAATTCCTGAAAGAGAAAGTACGCAGATCGAAGAAGCGCCCCTGCCTCAACCCTTGGGTCAAGAATAGGTGTATATTATCTTTCCTGTGCTTCTAGCGTGGCTCTAAAGGCACATTTTTTTGTTGGAGACAATATTTTATGAATTCGCTTTATAATATCTGCTTAGTTGGATTAACGTTTGGTTTGTCTGAGTTTTTTCCTCCAGTTACTTCCGGCGCAGGAAGTGATTTCTCGCTTGAGGCTGGGGAATCTTTGTGAGCCAAAGGATTTGTAGCTATGGAGGTTTTTTGCTGCGGTGTCTTTCTAGTTTCAGCAAAACTTTCTTTTGATTTTTTCTCCATTTCTTTGGCTACTTTTTTTGCCTCAAGTAAACTTGCTTTTATTTTCTTGTTTTCCTTTCTGGCCCATTTCCTCTCTGGGTCTGTTTTATCTAAAGTAATTTCTGTCATGTATTCTAGAATCTCAGCATAGCTCATGTTCGGGTTAACGTGAGCTCGGAGTTCCTGCACTCGGTTTAGTTTTTCTAGTAATGCGTTTGACACAATGATTTTTAGCTCTGTCTTATTTCCTGCCAGGGCTCTTTCTTTTTCTCTAAGATCGGGCGAGAGCTCAGGGTCAAGTTGGGCCAGCAGGACTTGACACTCTCTTGTGGATTTGTTTTCGATCTGATCTATAAACATTGTTTTTTCTAGTGTGCTTAGTTTTTTTTTGCTTTTGGATTCTTTTTTTCTCATAAATCCATTGAGGGAGGTTAAGTTTGTCAGATTGAGTGTGCCTTGCTCTAAAGAAGTCTCTACTTTTTTAGATTCTTCGGTGGGTAGGCTCTTTAGCAAACGCGCCGCTTCGATCCTCCGATAAGCACTGCTTTCGTCGTAGCCCAGTTCTTTTGTCACAAAGGCAAAAAGGCTACTGTACTCATAGAGAGAATAAAGCCTTCGAGATTCTACTTCTTGGATCATGTGCAAGATCTCAGTGAGAGATTTTCTCTCTTCTAAGACTTTGTGTTTTAATTTTGAGACTAACTCTGCGTTAGAAAGACTTTTGTAGTTCATAAGAATCCTCTTTTCTTGAAAGGATCTGTACCATGAAAATCAGAGTCCCATTAAACGCACAAGGATCGGATATGGGAGCATAAAAAATCTCAGATCTTCCAAAAGAGACAAAACACGAGAGTCACACAAACACAGGCACAAAGAGGTAATAACAAGGGCATTTTAGAGAGGGTCGTAAAAAATAAAACAAATCTTCTTAAAATCATGTCAACATAAAAGTGATTTACTTGGCAAAAAAACGCTGTACTTTTTTCAATAAGCACATTGTTTTTATTGACAAGACTCTTAAGCTACTTGTACAAATATTTCTCATTGGGGACTTTGGATGATTAAATTATTCTTCTTTCTATTTCCTTTCCTATTTTTTTATGGCTGTGGTCAGTCAAGTTCACATAACGAAAATAATCAAACCCTTGGCCCCAGTTCACTTGGATATGATTTCAAAATTGATCATCAATGCTCGGGCTCTTGCAAACCAGGTGACAATGAACATTGTGAAACAAAACAAAATTTCACTGATGTAAGTAGTTATTGTGATGGATTACGGAATGCCAACTTGAATAGTGGCTGTGCTCGTAAAGAAAGAAAAGCCCAATATATTAAAGATTGTAGCCAAAAATTTGAAGATATCAATATTGGTGGATGGTCTGTCTCGGAGTCAAATTGTTACACAGAATCAGTTTTTAAAAATTTTGACACGCAAGCACGGTACTGCTCAGATCTAATGAATGAAAGTCTTCATAAAGGCTGTGGTCTACAATTCAGACAAGAAAAAGCTGATAAGTTTGAGTGTTCTCATTGACACCTGATCCTTCTTTTACCTCCGTTCTATTCTCGCAACAGTACCCTTCCGTAACCACGCCCCCCGTGCTAAACATTAGCCGTCATGCAAAAATCAATTCTCGCCATCATCATCACCTTGCTTTTTCTAAATTGCTCCAAACCCACCCCAAAAAATCAACCCGACCTTTTATTCTCGGGCGAAAAACATTTTAAATCCATCAGACAACTCACTTTTGGAGGGACCAATGCAGAAGCATATTGGTCTTATGACGGAAAGTGGCTGACTTTTCAACACAAGGGCAAGGGCATTCTTCTGAAAGACAAGACAGAAGCACCCTGTGATCAAATTTTTACAATGAAAGCAGATGGCACAGAGGTGCGTCAAATTTCTAATGGCAAGGGCCGAACCACTTGCTCTTATTTTTTTCGAGACTCAAAAAAAATCCTCTACAGCAGCACCTTCGGAAAAAGCGAAGACTGCCCCACTCCTCCAGACATGAGCCAAGGCTATGTTTGGCCGATTTATCCAAGTTATAAGATTTATACCGCAAACTTAGACGGATCAAATCTAAAACCCATGGAACCTCAAGCCCCTCTGGCCTATCACGCTGAGACGGTGACTTGCGCAGATGGGAGCGTCTTATTTACCAGCAATCGAGACGGAGATTTAGAACTTTATATAGCCCACATCAATCAGTCTAATGAACTGACAAAGCCAAAACGTCTGACTCACTCTTTGGGATATGATGGCGGCGGAGTTTTTTCGCCAGATTGCAAACAGATTGCCTGGAGGGCATCGCGACCTCATTCGCGCAAAGACAAAAAAGATTATCTAGAGCTACTCAAACAAAACTTAGTGCGACCCACCCGCATGCAAATTTGGACAGCTCACGTAGACGGATCAGCAGCTAAACAAGTGACCTCTCTTGCGGGTGCGAGTTTTGCTCCTGCTTTTACAGCAGATGGGAAAAAAATTATCTTCTCGTCTAACTTTCGGGACCCCAAGGGGCGACACTTTGATTTGTACTGGATCGGCTTGGATGGGTCGGGCCTCGAACAGATCACCTTTTCTGGAACATTTGATAGCTTCCCAATGTTTTCTCCAGACGGAAAATATTTGGCTTTTTCTTCTAATCGAAATGCTAAAGAATCGCATGAGACAAATGTTTTTGTAGCCGAGTGGGTCCTGTAAGAAACGCCCTTGCGTTTTTGGGTAAGATCGCATAGCGATAGAGAGATCTAAGCTTTTTGGGCTTGGTAGCTCAGTCGGTAGAGCAGCGCCCTGAAAAGGCGTGTGTCGGCGGTTCAATTCCGTCCCAAGCCATTTCACTCACCTTCGTCATGAGAGTGGCCGCCCTCTAACCCCGTATAATGGTCGTGGCACCCGTGTTGTGTGGTTTCGCGCAAATCGCCTCGGCCCCCAACTCTAAACAAAGAAATCAGTTTCTGGATTTTCTGGCCTTTACACTTTGGGCATTTTACGGTTTCGCTTGAAGATGTGATTTGTTCAAACTTAGCTTTGCATGTTTCGCAATAAAACTCAAAAAGGGGCATGATTAACCTCCCATTCTTACATGATATCACTCTTGCCTGTTTGAGTGTATTTATGGTTTAACTCCAATAAATGTGACCCCATAGCTCAATTGGATAGAGCACCAGCCTTCTAAGCTGGGGGTTCCCCGTTCAAGCCGGGGTGGGGTCGCCATTGTCTACTTGGATTGCTTAGGATTACGAAATTTGGTAAATAGGAATTATAATGGTTCAACAACCCAAAAAAATCTTAGTCACCGGTGCAGCTGGCGCACTGGGCCAAATCGTTGTTAAAAAATTTCTATCTCAAAACCTAGAAGTCATTGCCACTGATATAAAAACTCCCCTTGGAACTAAAAATTTTGAAGGTGTAGACACCTTAGTACACTGCGCAGGAGGATTTAGGTTTAGTCTTTTAGAGGAAACCTCTCAAGATGACTTCGAATTTCTTTTAGATTCTAATTTTAAATCCGCTTTTAACTTACTCAAAGAGCTCTTGCCAGGGATGAAAAAAAGAAATTTTGGGAGGATTGTGCTTGTAAGCGCTAAAAGCACGCTTAACCCACCCGCCGGCATGTCGGCCTATGCTGCTACAAAAGCAGGAATCAATGCGCTTGTCACTTCGGTAGCCGAAGAAGTGAAACCCTTTAATATCAATATCAATGCCGTCATGCCAAGTATCATCGATACTCCATCCAACAGGCAAAGCATGCCCAAAGCTGATTTTTCGAAATGGGTGAACCCAAATGATTTGGCAGAAATTATTTTCTCTTTGACACAAGCTTGGGGAAACCCCATCCATGGAGCCCTCATCCCAGTGGCAGGTCGAATATGAGTACGTCTAAAAAAATCAATGTCACTTTAGCTCATATTAAAGAAGCACAAAACCTGCTCAAAAAATACCTGCCGCCTACACCGCTGCTGCTCAATCCTTGGCTCTCAGGAGTCTTTGGCTGTGAAATTTATCTAAAACTCGAAAACATGCAGCCCATCGGATCGTTTAAAATTAGAGGCGCGACTTTTAGAATCTCTCAACTGACAACTCAGGAAAAAAGGAAAGGTATTATTACGGCCAGTGCTGGAAATCATGCCCAAGGGGTCGCCTGGGGAGCAAAAAAATTTGGAGTCAAAGCGCTGATTGTCATGCCCAAGTCAGCGCCTTTAGTAAAAATTCAAAACACAAAAGCCTTAGGTGCCACTGTCATCTTAGAGGGAGATACGAGTGATCAAACTCTGGCAACTGCCAGAAAAATATCTCGAAAAACAGGGAAAATATTAGTCCATGGTTTCGAAGACCCTGAAATTATCGCTGGCAACGGAACTGTGGGATTAGAGATTTTAGAACAATTGCCAGATGTCGATTTTATTGTAGGCTCTATTGGCGGTGGTGGACTCATGGCGGGCACTGCAATTGCGCTCAAAGAATTAAAACCAAAAACCCAAGTGATTGGCTGCCAAGCCCAAGGTGCTCCTTCGATGATCGAGTCTTTCAAAAAAGGAAAGGCCGTCGGATTAGAAAGAGTCAACACATTTGCAGATGGAATTGCGATTATCCACGCCAGCCAGGGTGTGTACGAATTGCTCAAGCCTCGCATTGACCAATTGCTCCAGGCTGACGACGAAGCCATTGCAGGAGCGGTGCTGACTTTAGCTGAAAAAGCAAAAATCGTAGCCGAGGGAGCAGGCGCACTGCCACTGGCAGTTTTAGATCAGATGAAGTCTAAAATTCGTGGCAAAAAAGTCGTCCTCATTGTGAGCGGCGGCAATATCGATGTTAATCTTTTATCCCGCATCATCGACCGGGGCCTCACCCGTGCTGGACGCCGCCTGAGACTCAATGTGCTCATCTCAGATCGGACCGGATCTCTTGCCAAATTAACTGCTCTCATTGCCGAGCTAGGGGGGAATGTTCTGCAGGCTATTCATGACCGAAACGAGCCCTCTACGCACATTGACCAAACCGAGGTGGCTCTCACGCTCGAAACACGGGGGCCAGAGCACACCCAAAAGGTGATTTCTGCTTTAAGAGCTAGCGTTTTTAGGCTGGATATTGCACATTAAATTGAGATCTATCTCTTACCCCGTGGCTCTTCGCGTCCCTTTTTACCATCACGTGCGTCGTCGTCTTTTGGACTGGATGTTTCGTCACCACGAGCTACCTTGCTGGTACTTGCTCCTGCTATTTTTTCAGCTCGTGCTTCTTTTTGTGCATGCGCTGCGGAGGGTGGGGATTTGCCACGAATCCCTGCTGTATTACTTAACTTTAGCATTTCAGCTAAAATATTATTAGCAAATCTATTTGTATATTGTGCGGGCTCTGCTGCTTTTGTTGCTTCGTCTGATAAACTCTTAATCTCTCGCATAAGTCTTTCAGCCCCTATTGTGTCATTAGGTTTTGTGGCTCTCACTTTCGCTTCTAAATCACTGGGCATTTCCGGAAAACTTTTATCTATACGATCCTGAAATCTACCCAGCTCATTTGTGAGTAGATCCAATATCTGTGTTAAAATCTTTGCGCCACTCTTCTCAGCCTTACCTTCAGTTATCTTTTTTGAAGCCTCATAAACAGAAAAGGTAGAATATTTTTTTGCTATTTGATCTAGATTGGATTTTTCTTCTTCCGTAGCGCCAGGGAGCAAACCCACATATAATAGCGAAAAAACATCTCTTGCTTCTACTAAAAACCGTTCAAAGAGCATCCGTTTTTTTTCAGAAATAGAGCTACTACCACGTTCTAACTCATCAAAGGCTTTGCTAAGTTCTGTCTCAGCGCCACTTGTAATTCGCATGTGAACTCTAACAACAGGTGAAAAGCGAAGACCTCTGCCACTAACAGCTTTAGCAAAAATTATTTTTGCTAAAGCAATTTTCAAGGTAGCTCTAAATTTATCTAAAGAATAGTGCATTTTGCTTACTTCGATTACCACGCGGCTCTCGTCATAGCCATGCCCC
>CAZBEI010000058.1:0-10060 GCA_964490895.1 uncultured Bdellovibrio sp.
GGCGGCGGGAAATAAAGCTTTTATTTTTTAAAATTTAAAAAGGAGTGGGGGTTTTGCCCCACTCCTTTTTTTTTATCTTGATTTAGGTACTCTGAGATGATTAGCGCTACCATAGGCCTGTAGCTCAGCTGGTTAGAGCAGCCCGCTCATAACGGGTTGGTCGTGGGTTCAAGTCCCTCCAGGCCTACTTGAGTTTCCAGGAGGTGATCCTCTTTCCAACAGACCAAGCTTCGGTCAATCTATTTCATCATTCCTGACAATTTTAGTTTGATAAAACTCTAGATTAAACCCCTTTTCAGAATGGATTCGTGGTGTTATAAGGTCTTGATTAAATGACTGAAAAACAGCTACTTAAAGACCAGATGAAAACTTTAGAACAATTACAAGAAGTGGACTTAAAAATCGATCACCTAAAAAAGAAAAAAACACAGCTCCCAACCACCTTAAAAGCTCTGCAGGAGAATTGCCAAAAATACAAAGCCTCGCTTGCTGCAAAAAAACTTTTATTAGAAGAGACAGAAAAAACACTCCGACAGACTCAAGCAGCTTTAGATTTAAATAATGACCGTTTAAATAGATCCAGCTCAAAGCTCGATCTCGTGCACAACACTCAAGAATATCAAGCCGCAACAAAAGAAATCGAGCAGCTCAAAAAATTAAACCTAAGCTTTGATGAGCAACTCGGAAAATCCAAGCAAGAGCTCGATGTAGCAAAAATTGAACTGGATCAGATCGAAATAGAACTTCTCGCTTTAGAAAAAGACTTAGAATCAAAGGCAAACGTAGTCAGCGGAGAAGCAGGACAATTGGATCAGGAGATCAACCTCCTTTTATCTGAGAGGGCGAAACATACCCCGCTCATTGAAAAGAGAGTTTTGCTTCAATACGACCGGATTCGAGCCGCAAGAGCAGGCCTTGGCTTAGTTCCTGTTGCCAATGGGCGCTGTTCAGGTTGCAACATGATGCTGCCTCCACAGCTTTACAACGAAATTCAAAAAGCTCAAAACATCCATGTTTGCCCATGTTGCCACCGAATGCTCTTTATCCCAACCCCAGTGATGGCCACTCCGCCCAACAACGAATCCGTACAAACGCATTAGACGGGTCCTTGCCAAACCCTGTCAAACCTTGCTATAACGCCCCTTGCGCAGGATGAGCGATCGCTGGTTTTTTGAATTAAAAACTAGAGGAAAGTCCGGGCTCCCCTTAAGTCATGGTACTGGTTAACGGCCAGGCACCTTTTTCTTTTGAAAAAGGTGACGGAAAGTCGCAACAGAAAATAAACCGCCCTTTGGCATAAAACGTCAAAAGGTAAGGGTGAAACGGAGAGGTAAGAGCTCCCCGCGCCTTTGGCGACAAAGGTGGCACGGCAAACCCTACCTGGTGCAAGGCCAAACATAGAGGCTCGTCACAGTAGACGACAGACGACTTAAGCTGCTGCCTCTGGGTAAGGCCGCTTGAGGCTTGTGGCAACACAAGTCCTAGAGGAATGGTCGCTACATGCTTTTTTGCATGGACAGAACCCGGCTTATAGTCCTGCGCATTTTTGAGGCAGAATCTTTGTAATTCTAAAATGAATCAGTTAGACTGGTACTAATTCAAGGACGGTATTTTCATTTCAAGGAGGAAAAAATGAAAAAAACACTCATTCTCGCTCTTTTTTTAAATTCCAACCTATTGCTCGCAAACGTAGCCCCCTCTTTATTGGGGACCTATCAAGACATAAAAAAATTTCTAAAAGAACTTCAAACGCAATATCCCACTCAAGTAGAACTTTTTGATTTGGGCCTCTCCAACCAAGGAGAGATGATCCAAGGAGTTAAAATAGGCCATGGTAAAACCCATAATCTTTTGGTCTCCACTCACCACGGAAACGAATATGGCTCTACCGAAGTGGCTGCAGGATTTGCCAAATCAGTTGCCGAGGATCCTATTTTAGGCCAAACTCTCTATGTGATTCCAGTCTTAAATATTTCTGGATTTAACAAAAGAGAACGCAGAGAATATATCGAAAATCAAACCTACGACCCCAACCGAGATTATCCCGGACCTTGCGGCACGGACGGACCCTTTAAACTCAAATCCACCTATGCTCTCTCAAAATTGATTGATCAAGAAAACATCATCACGTCAGCTACATTGCATACGTTTTATCCTGCTGTGGTCTACCCCTGGGGAATATCAACCCATGACCTCTCCACTCCTTATGAGGATCTGTTTAAAATGCTCGTGCAAGCTGCCACCCAAGAGACTCAATATGCGACAGGAAATTCTACAGATGTTATTTATCCCGCTGATGGCACTTACGAAGACTATGCTTATTGGAAGCATGGGATTTGGTCGATTTTGTTTGAATTAGGGACAACCCATTATCCTTCGTCTACACAAGTTGCAGAGATGGTCCAAAAAAATGTCCCAGGCCTAAGGCGAATGATGATCCAAGCCCCACTCGCGCGAGCGGAGAAGCACACGTTTACTGGAAAATGTGATGTGAGCCTACAAAGCAAAGATCGACACGATGAGTAAAAAATAATTCAAAGATTTTCTTTTCACAAAGAGAAAGAAGGTGATAAGTCCAACTTCTTAGCAAGGAGAAAATAAAGATGAAAACTTGGGGAGTTTCGGATTCACTAAAACTGTATAATATTGAAAACTGGGGCGATCAGTATTTTAGTATTAATCCGACCGGAAACATGACTGTTCACCCCAAAAGAGGCGAAGGTCCAGGCGTGGACTTGATGAGCGTCATCAACGAAGTCCGCTCTCAAAACATCGGAATGCCAGTTCTAATCCGCTTTCAAGACATCATTCGACACCGCGTAGTCACTTTGAACGAAGCTTTTAAAAAAGCCATTGCTGAGTTTGGCTACCAGGGAAAGTATCAGGGAGTGTATCCCATCAAAGTCAATCAAATGAGAGAAGTGGTAGAAGAAATTATAGACGCAGGCCGGCCATACGATTGTGGCTTAGAGGCTGGATCTAAAGCAGAACTCGCTGCTGTGATTGCCATGAATACTCCGCCTCAAGCCTTGATCATCTGCAATGGTTACAAAGACTATGCATTTATTAAGATGGCTTTATTGGGCTTGAAGCTGGGGAAAAAAGTAATCATTGTAGTTGAAAAACTTTCAGAACTTCAACACATCATTTCGATCGCGAAAGAGATCGGAGTGACCCCTCTCTTAGGCGTGAGGTGCAAACTTTACTCCAAAGGAAGCGGAAAGTGGGAAAGTAGTGGGGGTGATTTTTCGAAATTTGGCCTATCCACCCACGAACTCCTCCACCTTGTCCATTTACTCAAACAAGAAGGCCTTTCTGAAAGCTTTAAGCTTCTTCATTTCCATATTGGCTCTCAAGTGACCAACATCAAAACCATCAAAGATGCCGTCAAGGAATCCGCCAGAATTTATGCGAAATTAAGAAAAATGGGTCTAAACCTTGAGTTCTTAGATGTCGGAGGCGGGCTGGGTGTGGATTACGATGGTTCTAGAACCAGTTTTGAAAGCTCTATTAACTATACTCTGAACGAATACGTCAGTGATTTAGTCTATTCAATTCAAGAAATTTGTCAGGCCGAAGAAGTCCCCGAACCCAATATTGTCACAGAAAGTGGGCGCGCCTTGGTGGCCTATCACTCTGTACTCATCGTCAATGTCTTTGGAAACATCGAAGTGGGCTCCGTGCCTAATGCGCTTGAAGAAACCGCTGACGAAGACGATGTGGTCAAAGAAATGCGTTACCTTTCGCAGAATCTCTCTATAAAAAACATCCTAGAGCATTTTCATGACGCGATTCAAAGAAAGGAAGAAGCCTTGAGTATGTTTAAGCTTGGATTTCTCTCCCTAGAAGACCGTGCCAAGGTGGAGCATTTGTTTTGGCAAATTTGCAGGGGTATTCATAAAAACGCTCAGGGACTAAAATATGTGCCGGAGGAAATTGAGGCCCTAAACAAATACCTCGCAGATCAGTACCTCTGTAACTTTTCGCTCTTTCAATCCATGCCAGATCACTGGGCTGTGCAGCACTTATTTCCCATTGTGCCTGTCCACCGCCACGACGAGGAACCCACGCACGCTGCAACTTTAGTAGATATCACATGTGATTCGGACGGAAAGGTCTGTAAATTTATTGACTTGAGAGACATCAAAGATACTTTGTTGCTGCATCCTTTGAAAAACAATGAACCTTATTACCTTGGATTTTTTCTGATGGGTGCTTATCAAGACATCATGGGGGATTTGCACAATCTCTTTGGTCGAGTCAACGAAGTGCATGTATTTTTAGACGAAACTGAGCCCGGTGGCTATTACATCGAAGAAACCATCAGGGGCAATAATATCTCTGGGATTCTGTCATGGATTCAATATAGTGCCACTGATTTAGAAAAGAAAGTCAAAGAGCAAATTGACGCCAAAGTCAGAGAGGGCGCCATCAAACCCCGCGAAGGGGTTGAGTTCCAAAACTTTTATGAAAACGTGATGAATGGCTATGCCTATATCGATATCGAAAAACAGCCAAAACCGGTACTCAGTACCGAAGAGGTGCCACGCGTGCTCACTCCTCCAACCGCAGAAGATCAGTTGACACTCCACCCCTAAAAAGCTAAAAAAGAGAAGCTGACAATTTCTCATAGGGGGGGCCCATGCAAATTATCAACCAGGGGTTTGATCACGTCGAGTTTATCGTCCATGATATTTCTAAACATTTGCCCATGTATACTCGAATGGGTTTTGAAATTATTGGAGAAAGAGCTGGGGCTGGCACAGGCCTTAAAACGGTTGCTCTCGCTCAGGGTTATGTTCGGATTTTGCTCACCGAGTCTGATCACTCTGAAATGGCACTCAAACAACCTGCGGCTCAGTTCTTAAAAGCACAAGCCGAGGGCATTTGTGTATTAGCTCTTGAGGTCGATAATGCGACAACTGCATTTGAGGAAACAGTGAACCGGGGCGCTCGCGCGTGGCTTGAGCCTCAGAAATACGAATCTCAAGATGGCATTGTCATCCGTTCAGAAATTTGGACCCCAGGGCTGATTCGCTATGCCTTTATGGAACGAAAGACAAAGGCGGGGAGCAGCCCCATTCTTTTTGACAAAGACCTCGTTGTCTCTCGACTGGAGAGTCCTTCTCCCTTTGGAGTTCGAGTGATTGACCATTTGACCAACAATGTGGGAATAGGCGAAATGAAAACTTGGGTGGATTGGTATAAAACTATTTTTGATTTCACTGTGACAAGGCACTTTGACATTCGCACCGGCAGAACAGGGCTCATCTCTGATGTGGTAGAATCTCGTGACGGTCGCGTCAAAGTACCGGTCAACGAAGCCACAGAACCAGAAAGCCAAGTGCAAGAGTTCGTCAAGCGGATGAAAGGCCCTGGTGTTCAGCACCTAGCTCTTTTAAGCACAGGCATCAGACAAACAGTGTCTCAGATGAGACAAAAAGGATTTCAGTTTTTAGGCGTTCCACACACTTATTACGAAGCCGTCCCAACTCGAGTGCCCAATGTGACAGAGGATATCCAAGAACTCGAAGAGCTCGGCATTCTCTTGGATGGAGATCCCATGGGATACCTCCTCCAAATTTTTACTCAAGAAATGGTCGGACCCTTCTTTTTTGAGCTGATTCAAAGAAAGAATAACAAAGGCTTTGGAGAGGGAAATTTTAGAGCTTTGTTCGAAGCCATCGAAAGAGATCAAATTCGAAGAGGAGTACTGAGCGCATAAACCCTGAAATTTTATTCGAAGACACCCACTTGATTGTGCTTTCTAAACCCGCTGGGCTTTTGAGCCAAGGCGATAAAAGTGGCGAGCCGGATTTAGTGAGCGGGTTGAGAAAATACCTCGGCCGGCATTATGTGGGACTCATCCACCGCTTAGATCGCAATATCTCAGGCGCGATGCTCATTGCAAAACGCACAAAAGCAGCTCGTCGATTGACAAAAGATCTACAAGAGGGAAAAATTTTTAGAACTTATATTGGATTTGTCTCAGGCCACCTTAAAAAAATAGAGAGATGGCAGCATTATTTACTCAAGGACCGAGAAAAAAATGAAGTAAAAGTTGTTTCGGATGGCTGTCAAGGAGCGCTGAAGGCCATTTTAAGCGTTAAACCCCTCAAAAATTACACCCATACTACGAAAGTAGAATTTATACTCGAAACTGGGCGCTCTCATCAAATCCGGATTCAATGCTTGTACGAAAAACATCCCATTATTGGGGATCCAAAATATGGCATTAAAAATTCGATCCCTTTTCATTCAATCTCTTTTCCGCGACCGGCACTCCATTCTTTTTCTTTAAGTTTCCCCCATCCTATGAGTGGGGAGACATTGAAGTTCGAAGCGCCTCTGCCAGAGGACTTGCGAAAGTTGGAGAGGGAATTAGTCTAGCACTCTGACTACTAAATTCTTAGCGGTTTTAAAATAAGAGATATACAAAGGGTTAGGGGGTAGCTGGATGCGGCTCTGCCATGATGGCAAGGGGCCCCCCGAAGGCATGGATGCCGACCCTTTGATATCTCTTATTTTAAAACCGCTAAGAATTTAGTAGTCAGAGCACTAGCAACGACTTGATAACCTCTCCGGCTAAGTTTTGGCCTAGCAGCGCCTCCATCTGGGGCAAAAGTCCAGGACTGGTAAAATTAAAATCAGTCACAAAACCTTCGATCAAATCAACTGCTGCCAATCGAATTTTAGATTGTTTTAAAATTTTTGATATTTTTTTAGAAATCGCTTTCTCTTTGGCGCTAAGCTCTGTCAGAACTAAACTTGCTCCTTGATCCATATCGATTTTAAAAGTCCCCTGTTTGGGAACTTTCTTGGCATACCCGAGCAGCTTAGCATCGATAAACCAAAGTCTCTTTTCGCCATCCAAGATTCCTGGTAAAAATTTTTGCAATATTATAGGCCGAGTAAAATTTTCGGTAGCTAACGCAAGTTGTTTTTTTAAGAGCTCTAAGCTTTGACCAGCCACATGCTCTAACAACTCAACCCCTTTGCTCTGTGCTTGATAGAGAGGCTTTAAAACCACTTTTTTTTCTTTTGCACAAAACCTAAGAAACAACTCCTCTGAACTAGACACAAGTAAGGGGGGCATTAAGCCTTCAAACAATGCAGTAAAAAACTTTTCGTTATCTAGAAATAAAACTTTAGGAGGATTGACAATTTTAGCCCTCGTGCGACCCTCTAAACAAAGAAGCTGCAGCGGGTGCAGATAAGAAAACCCAAGAGGAGGATCCACACGATAATGAATTTGGTCAAAACTGGAGGGGGATAAAGTGACTGAAGAAGAACGGGGTAGGTCAATAATGTTTTTTTTTAGTGTTCGGACTTGAGGACAATCTTCTGTCGTCATTTTATGGGCGGTTATTTTTATCTGTGGTTTTAGCTCTGCTTTTTCTAGCCTGATACTTCTGACATCCGTCCAATAAGAGTCTATTTTAAATTTTAAAGACTCCTCGATCAACCTGAGCGTTGTGTCTCCGGGATGATCTAACGTTTTCCAAGGATCCGTGATCCATAAAAATTTTGATCTCTGTTTTTTCATTTTAAATACGACTGCATTCTCTTTAGACCAAACAGCTCTGCCGCACTGAGGCGACTATGAGTGGCACAGAGCAAAGTTTTCGAATTTAAGTTCATTATTTTTAAATCCTCCTCGAGTTCTTTCTTTGAAGGTATGAGTATCTATCTCTCAATAAAACCATAAAATCAACAAAAAAATGCATAAAAATAGCTTATTTTTAATAAAAACAGAGTTTAAAATATAAGTGACTGTTCAGCCTCATTCTGCAGGCGAGGTGCGCCCCTCACAGGACGTCGTAGCTTGGGTCTAATTACGTCTCTAGCTCTGCCATAAATTGGGCAATGTTTTTTGCTTCCAAACCCTCAGGCGTAGAGCGCGTCTGCTTGAGGTTGTAGATTAATTGGAGGCTTCTCAAGGGGTTCAGTCTTTTGTGATAGTAGTAGAGTTGACTTGAAAATACTGTTTCAGAGGTTTTAATTTCAATCAGCCATTCGGGTTTTCTATTGACCAGAGTGATAAAATCGATTTCTCTTTTTTCTTTGTCTTTAATATAAAGGAGTTCACATTTTTCACCCTGAGTATCTTGAATAAAATGCATCCTCTTGAGTAGGTGATTTGCGGCAAGATTTTCGAGCCGAGCAGCATCTCCAGCTGTTACACGACCTGTGTCATAAAAATATATTTTAGGTTCTTTTAATATGCTTTTTGTAGGGTGCGCTGCAAAGGGTCGAATCACAAAAATAACATAAAGGCTTTCCAAAATTTGAATCCAGTGTTTAATGGTATTGGGTGATACTTCGAGCGTCTGTGCAATGGAAGAAAGAGAAAGAGTAGAACCAACTCGATCTGCCAAAATATCAACGAGAATCTCAATGGATTTAATATCTCTCACTTTTTCAAGATCCAAGAGGTCTTCGCGTAAGACCACATTGAGGTGACCTTTTCTCCAAAGCTTGGCAGAACGATCTGAGGCCTTGAGGAAAGGATCAGGAAAACCACCAAAACGCAGCAGCAGGTCAAAGACCTCTTGAGCACGCGTGGGGTCTACTTCTTTTACACTCAAAGGTAATAAATGGAAGGAGTAATGTCTCCCAGCAAGCGAATCTCCTCCTTTTTTATAAGTGTCAAGTCTTGCTGAACCTGTCACGAGGACCGGTTGTTCTACCCCCTCTGTGTCAAAAAGTCCTTTGAGGTAACGCTTCCAATGTTTCATCTTATGGATTTCATCTAATATGAGCAAATTTTTGTCTCTGGACCACTGCTTTTTCATAATGAGTTTTCGCTGGGTACTTTCATCAAAGTTTAGATAAGTGTATTTTTGAAAAAGGTGTTTTGAAAAAAATGTCTTCCCCACCTGGCGGGGCCCAGACAATAATATGTATTTATCTCGAATCAGATCAACAAGAGTGTTTTTTATTGTTCTTTCCATGATATCAGTAAGTTAGGTCACAAATCTCGTTCAGTCAACTGCAAAATAGTACGTACTATTTTGCAGTTGACTGAACGAGATTTCCTAAACTGAGCAGTGATTATTTACACTTTAGGGAGCTATACGCAAGCCTACGAAGAAGAAATTGAACAACTAGAATCTAAAAAATCAAAACTTAATAATAAACTGAAGGAACAAATGGAGATCAAAATTTTTATGGATCACAGAAATTTATGCATTTTCATTGCCTCATTCTCATCTTCTGCATTTTTTCAAATCCAAATTCATTGAGAGCCGTTCGCATATTGTGTGAGTGACAATGGAGAGTGAGGTTCGCTGTGTCTGATTTTCCATTTTTCGCTACTGGAGTTTTGTGCTCATACTCTAATCCGAACCTGCTTTTGCAAGGCTTGCCTGTAATTGGGCTAATATAAGTGCAGCATCCATTATCTCTGAGCCAAACTTCTTGTTTAATGCGAATTGGAATTGCGGGGCGAGTATATTTGTAATTTATACTAGGTTCTGTCTGTATGTGGCCAGAGTTAGGTAAATTAGTGCTAGTTTCGGAGTACTTTTCTCCACTTACTTTCTGCGCAGAAAGTAAACTCTCAGTTGATACACTGAAATCCTCTTTTTGTTCTGAAGCAGGGGTTGCTACTGCCTTTTGTTTTATTTGCTTTGTTAGGTTTCTTTTTGCACATTTTCTATCTGGATCGATTTTCTCTAAAGTGGTCTCAGCCGTATACTCTAGAATCTCAGCATAGCTCATGTGGGGATTGACATGGGCTCTTATCTCCTGAATTCTCTTTAGTTTTTCTAGAAGTTTATTTGAAACAATGATCTTAAGCTCCGTCTTATCTCTTGCTATAGCTCTCTCTTTTTCTCTCAGCTGTAGAGAGGACTCAGGAGCTATCTCTGCCAATATTGCCTGCACAGCCCGCGTCGATTTGTTTTCTATTTTTTCCAGAAGCTCTTTTTTGTCTTCCAGGGGGAGCTGCTTTTTATTTTTTGATTCTTTTTTTCTAAACACTGCACCCAGCGAACTGAGGTTTGTCAAATTGAGTCTGCCCTCATTAAGGGAGGTCTCTACTTTTTTAGCTTCCTCG